>JAMOPK010000311.1 GCA_027064565.1 Caldifarciminota bacterium
GGTGCGGGACAGGATGAATTTTTCGAGCTCGCCGCCGGGCTGGGTTATCTCCCTGTATTCCTCCTCGGATTCGACGATTTTTTTCAACTCCTCGCTGATCTTGAGCATTGTAGTGATGCGGAAAAACCCTATCTGGAGGACTCTTTTTACAGAACCGCCGCCCGATGCGATGCGTTCGAGTGCGGACATCACGTCCTCGATGTCCCTTTTGATGATCTGTAAATGCTCCGATGATTTCGCCTGTATCCTGAGAACGACTACGCCGTAGTTTAGCTCTTTGACAAATGCGTTGAGGTATAAGATGTTGTGCCCTTTTGCGTGGATGAGGCCAGCTACGGCTTCGACAAGGCCGGCCCAATCCGGGGTGACTACTACCAACGTCACTTCCGCAGGAAGTTCGTCCAGTTTCGGGTAGATGGGGGCAATCCTCACGTCTCCGGTGGACTTCACATCGGCGATAAGCTTTTCGACCATATTAACTTCCCGGTTATCCAAACATGCCCGCCTTTTAAATTCCTCGAAGTTGGCATATTCCGTTGATTCGATATTTTCCGTAGCCATAACGAGGCTAATCTTAAAGTTTTGGGTGAAAAGGTGTCAACAGCCCGAAGGCCATTTGCTGTTTTGTTTGTGATAGAAATTTTTATTTCTCTGTGCCCTCTGTGTCTCCGTGTGAAAATGAAATAAAAATCACACAGGGACACGGTGAACACAGAGAGATGGGACATGGAGTAAAGGATACCTCGTGTGAGATAGCGAGGATTGATGAAGCGATGGCAGCAGGCGTAATGACGGTAAAAATGATCAGTTATGCAAAGAGATTGGAACAGTTTTGCAGCTTATAACTCTTTGATAATCTGGATGTTATGTTTGCCACCACAGAGTAAACGGCCAATAGCCAATTCGACCGCTTGACGAAGTCGGGATGCAGCGGTTATCATATTGACCGCTTTCAGGGCCCGTAGCTCAATTGGCAGAGCAGCTGACTCATAATCAGCGGGTTCCAGGTTCGAGTCCTGGCGGGCCCACTGGCCAGAAGGATGGGCGGATAGTTCAGCTGGCGAGAACGCTGGTCTCACATACCAGAGGTCGGAGGTTCGAGTCCTCCTCCGCCCACCATCTTTAAAAAAAGGCAACTATAAGTGGGCGACTAGCTCAGCTTTGGTTAGAGCGCTTGCTTGACATGCAAGAGGTCGGAGGTTCGAATCCTCCGTCGCCCACTTTTTTATTTTGAACAACCTTCCAGGAGAGTCCGGAAATGGTTAGCATGCTCTGGTTCGGTCTGGCTGTATTCCTCGGGTTCGTTTATCTGTTCTTTCCCCGTAAAGCCGTGCTGTTGATTGGAGTAGCTGCACTTTACACTTCTGTCTTCGCCGCAATGGGAATAAACAGTCTTATGGACAGCGCAGCGGTGTTTTTAGCATTGGGTATCCTTATTTTTGGAGTAAGCTATCTGCTCCTTAAAGGAACATTAAAAGATGAGGAGGCATAAAGATGAAAAGGACTTTTCAGCCGCACAACATTCACAAGAAAAGGACTCACGGCTTCAGGGCCCGCATGGCAACCAAGGGCGGTCGCAGGGTCATCAAAAGAAGACGCAGAAAGGGCAGAAAGAGACTCACGCACTGACCCCGGATTTTTCTCTCCCGCGCCGGGAGAGGATACGATCCAGACAGGTCTTCAATCAGGTGCTCAGGAGCGGGAGATGGGTGGCTTCAAAATATTTCGCAATCTACTATCTCGAGGCCCCGACAAGGGCGGCGGGATTCACAGTTTCCCGAAAAGTCAGGGGAAAACCCCGGAAAAATCGCATAAAAAGAAGGCTGAGAGAGCTCTATCGGCTCAACAAAAACCTTCTGCCGCCGTCGGGTTTTTTTATATTCATGGGATTGCCGGCGGCTCTGGAAGCGGATTTCGACACGCTCCAGAAAACATTTCAAAAACTGGCTCGAAAATTAGCAAAATCCTCTCAGGAGCGGCAATAGCCGCCATAAGGTTTTATCAGAGGTTCGTTTCACCTGTGTTTCCGCACACCTGCAGGTTTTATCCCACATGCTCGGAATATTCTGTGCAGGCCATATCGAAATACGGCATTTTGAAGGGCGGCCTGATGAGCATCTGGCGGATCATCAGGTGCAATCCCTTAAATCCGGGCGGTTATGACCCTGTGAAGTAACATCTTCCAGAAATTTCAAGCTTGCAAATATCGAAAACTTGCGTTACCCTAAACCCCCAACAAACATTACCATAGTAATCACCTTTAAACGGAGGTAAGAGCATGGCATACGCCAAGGCCAAGCTGCTTGATGGAATGAGGTTCGTCGCATGGAGCGACTCAGGACATGGGATAATCATGGACTCCACCGTTGATAAAGGTGGATTCGACTCGGGCCCAAGACCAATGGAATTGCTCCTCATGTCTGTCATAGGTTGCACAGGGATGGATGTCGTCTACATCCTCAGAAAAATGAGGGTCAAATTTGACGGGTTCGAGGTAGAGATCAAGGGAGAGCGAGCGGAACATCATCCGAGAGTTTACAAAAAAGTCGAGATTATCTACACCATCTACGGCGAAAACATTCCCGAGGATAAACTCAAACAGGCCATTGACCTTTCTCAGAACAAATACTGTGCCGCTTCAGCCACGCTTAAAGCGGTCGGCGAACTGACCTACAGCTACAGGATCATCCCGAAGAAGCCCGACCTGTAATGGGCTGAAGTCGTATCAGATGTGAGGTTTCCACGAAACGCATCGTTTCAAGCGATTAACGATCCATTTCCCCTGACCGGTGGTTTCTGGTTCTTTGAGGAATAGCGGTTGGAGGTGAGGGGCGGCGCGCCTTCGGCGCGCCGCCTGTTTTATTCAGAAGCTCGTTCCAAGGGTCAGACGGTGGGTGTTCTTAAGCCTGCCGAAATCGGTGTAAGAATAGTCTATTTTGAGCTTCATCGTGGAGCCAGGCACCCGCCAATTCAACCCGATTCCGAAGCTCGGTCCGCCCTCAGCGTCCCTCATTCCAAGCGTGCGGTAACCGCCCCTGACGAAAAGCATGTTGAGCAGGCTGACCTCCGTGCCGACGTTGAGGTATTCGGTGTTATCGTTCGGGTGGACAGCATCCACGGCAAGGAGCACCTTGAAGTTCGGTTTCTCCACGAGATAGCCGGCGAGTCCAACCTGAAACCTCATGGGCAGTTCGTAGCGTCCGGTCTTGAGTTCAGCAGGGACGTTGGGCTGTGTGCTGGGACCTCTGTCAGGGTCTGGGTGATACACGAATCCGGTATTTTCGCCCACAAGCTGCATCTTCGTGCCGAAATTGGAGAAATTCATGCCGATCCTGAGGTTGTGGAAGTCGATCCTGTAAAGCAATCCGATGTCAACGGCGATTCCTGTGGCGTTCATCCTGTAAATCGTTTCCGATACGAGTTTTGCATTCATTCCAAAGGAAAACTTGTCCGTGAAGAACTTTCCATAGGAGACCGTGACTGCCACATCGCTGGCGCTGAACCGCTCGCCTGTGCCGTTGGGCTGATAGACTGTGCGCACCTCCATATCGGGCATTCCGAGATAGGTAATGGAGCCGCCGATTGTGCCCATGAGACCGATCGGCATGGCAAAACCGAAATAGGCGTGGTAGATGTCGGCTATCCAGTTGGTTTTAACGAAGATGAATTCCGGCCTTTTGACCTCAGCGATCCCCGCGGGATTCCAGTAGAGAGCCGAGGCATCGTTGGCCACCGCCACGAACGCCTCGCCCATGCCTGCCGCCCTCGACCCAACCCCGATCTTAAGGAATTGGGCCGCTGTCATTCCAACCTTGCTGACTGTCTGGGCGGAAAGAACGGCAACGGAAAGCAAAATTAAAGTTGTTATGCGTCTCATCTCAGGCCTCCTTACTTAATCACTGCAAATTTGCCGATGTGCGTCGCAAGCACGCCGCCTTTGCCATCGGGAACCTCGACGTGGTAGATGTAGATTCCGTAAGCTATCTCGTAACCGTCCTTTGTCAGCAGGTTCCATTTCTGTGTGCCGGGATCAATGTATTCGGGATCCCCGGGAACGTGATGCAGGACATCCACAAGCTCGCCGTTCAAGGTGTAGATTCGGATGGTGCACTCAGGCGGCAGGTTGATGAAATGGAGTTCCATGTCGCCGCGTCCGAACCTGATGGACGGATCCCTGATCTCCCACTCCGCGGCCACAACATACGGGTTGGGCACCACAGCGATGCTGTCCATGTTGTTCGCTATGACTTCATGGTCGGCGCCCTCGCCGTGCGTGCGGAACATGATCGTGTCGTTGACGCTGAACGGTTTGCCGGTGTGGAAGTAAGCTATCTCTCCGTCGGTCGGCGGGATCGCGCTGTCCGGGCCGTTGAACTCAAACCTGAGCGACCAGCTCGGCACATAGGTGTTCCTTGTGCTGTCCCAGACGAAGGTGAACAGCATGTCATTGCCCTGAGGGTCGTCGATCATGGTGTCACGGCTTGCAGGACTGCCCTCAAAGAATGCAACAGTATCGGGAATCCGCTGATTGCCCTGAATCTTCCAGACCTTGAAGTTAACCGGCACCAGACTATTAGGATTGGGCACAAGGCCGTAATAGACCACACCACTGTCGCCGAAGACTATCTCGTAGTCGTAAGGCGCCTTAACGGCACGGCGTGGCAACTCCATTCTGAGGTCGAAGTTGGTGGCTATGTGTTCCTCCCAGTAAGCGGTGTCCGCATAAAGCGAGTCGTTCGTGACCACGAGCCTGATTCCGTCGAATATCGGGCCGCCGTCCTCGCCGTTCAGATAGTTGGACTGAGCGACAACAACAGGCGTATCAGTCACATCCTCGATCTGGTAGTAGAGTTCGCCCATCCTATCAACAAATGTCATCCTGTAAAGCCCGTTGTCTTTCACATCGCCGGGAACGGCAATCTGGGGCTGAATCTCGCCTGTGCCTACCCTGTTGGAACCGGAGTCAATGAACTCCACCTCAGGCGGCACATAGCCGAGCGGCTTGGCATCAGGAATGACCTCAATTACGCTGGGGTTGTTCTCCAGAGTGAACGGTGTCTGGAGGACGGGTATCTCAAGGGACTCCGGCGGGGTAGCATAAGCGGTAACGACATACCAGTAATGCTTGCCGTTCACAACCGTGGTGTCCGTCCATGAATGCTTGAGGCCGGTATCGTTTCCGATGTAGAAATAAGCGCCGTTGACCCCGACCGGGAAGAGGCCGGTATCGCCGTCAACAACGTCGAACTGTGCAAGGGGTTTCCAATAGACCTGACGTCCGTAAGCGTCCGTGATGGGTTCGCCCCATGTTAGGCCTCTGTCCTCGCTCCTGTAAATTGCATAACCCTGAAAATCAGGCGACCTTTCAGCGGCGTTGTCCCAGTAAAGCGTCACCTGTCCGTCACCGGGATCAGCAAGCACCGTCGGCGTAGGCGGCGCTTTCGGGAACTGATAGGCCCTGTCGTAAATCTCCTGAGCTTTGTTGGCGTTGGAATAGAGGTCATCCCAGTCCTGACCCATCACAAGGGCGATGGAATAGCGCTGAGATGCGCCGACAGGGAGGCGGAAGTAGCCGGAACCGAACACCATCACGTAGTCGCCAACTGGCACGGTGTCGATGTAAGTGCCCGGAGTCATGAGAAGCCACATATCGTTGTCCTGAGCGGCAAAGTGAGAGCCGTAATGGAAGAAAGTCGCTGATGTCAGGCCAAGCTCGTCCTTTTCATCCGGGTCAAGCATATCGAAGTGAGGCTCGCCCCAATCCGGGACATGGTTGCCCTCGCCTATGTCACCGGTTCCGGCGATGCCGTCACGCCCAACGTCATCCTTCCACTGACCGGATGTGGAATCCCAGTCATGGTCATTGTCGATGCCGTCATACATGCTCTCGTCGATCATGCCGTCGCCGTCGTTGTCGATCCCATCGTTGGAGACGCCGGGGCTTTCGAGGAACTTGAATCCAACCATGCCGCATTTGTAAGGCGAACCGTCAGCTGCACGCCCGATCCCATCCTGATCGTAGATGATCACCATGTTCTGGGTGCTGTCGAAGGTATACATGTCATCGTCGAAGTCCGAGCCGGGGCCGCCGATGCGGAAGTCGCCGAACATTCCGACCACCATGGTGTCGATGTCATATTGCGACACGTTGCGGACCACGTAGGACATGATCAACACGTCTTCCACCGGCTTGGCAGCCCACTGATAGCCTCTGACGGTGACTTCAACGCCGAGCCCGTGCAGCGAATCGCCTTCGGGCGTGAATCCCGGGAAATAAACCGGGTTGCCGTAGGGGTTGCCGGGCATGAATTTGCGGCTGGCATCGTCCCTCATAATGTAAAAGCCTTCCTGATCAGCGGTGACGACCGGGACGATGGTGTCGCCGGAGCCGTAATCGGTGACCCTGATGAAAGCGTCAGGCCAGATGTCGCCCGAGAGGTTCGTTATCTGATCGCCGAACACGTTGTAATAAGGTCCCCATGTGGAAGGCCATGTGTTCGGCATGTTGGAGAACGCAAAGGTATCAGTGAGAGGGTTGGCGTAATTGGAAAGCGGCTCGAAGTCCTCATCACCGCCGTCCTGAACGCCATCATCCACTATCGGGATCCAGACGGTGTCTCCGTTGGAAGTCACAGCCGGAACCTTTGCGGCGATGAGTGGCGAAATCTCGTAGATGTATTCGTGTCCGGAATATGCGGGCCATTCGAGTCTCGGCCACGGGTCAACGCGGTCGGGTCCGCCGAGTGGTCCGAAATTGAAGCCCTTAACCCTTATCTGGTTGCCCTGAAAGATTCCAAGTTTTCTGTCCTGATGGCCCTTTGTGCCAATGGTAGCACCTTTGCCTATCTGTTCGGGCGATAGCTTGGCCAGTTCTTCCTTGCTCATGTGCTTCTGGCCAGGCACACCCGCATAGGCGAAGGATGCCACAAGAATGGTAACTGCCAGAATTTTTCTAAGCATCATCTATCCTCCTAATTGTCTCAGAAGGAGACAGAAACGCCAAATCTGATCTGTCTCGGCGAGCTGAAGTAATGGGGTCTAAGATAATATCCGGGTTCTGCCCCTTCGATCGTCCTGTTGGTGTATGTGGCGCGGCCGGTGTCGGTGTAAACGATGTTCTCGTTCAGGTGGTCAAGCACGTTATAGACCTTCACATAGACAGCGGCCCTGACGGTTTTGGCGATGGTGAAGTATTTGTTGGCGTAAAGGTTCATGCCGAACCTCGGCGGTCTGCGTGCGGAGTTCTCATCGCCTATCCTGTTCCCTTCCCTGTCCGTCGGGGTGTAAGGCAGCCCGCTGCCGTAAGTCGCTGTGATTGTCACGTCGAAATTGTTGGGCACGGCGTAAGTCAGCGTTCCGCTGATCTTGTGGCGCTCGTCCCATGCCAGCGGCACGAGCTTCTTGGGCGGCTCAACGCCGTGACGGAGGTCGGAGAACAGATCGCGCGGATAGGAGTTGGTTCCTTCAGCAATCTGATAGGTGTAATCGATCTCGCCGGACAGATTCCCGATGTTCCTGAATTTCAGGAACAGGGAAATACCACGGACATTGCCGTAGTCCTTGTTCACGTAAGTCACATAGTGGTCACCGGCGACATAGGTGGGCATAAGTTTCGTTGCCACAAGGTCACGGATGTCCTTGTAGTAGCCGATGACCTCAATGCCAAAGTTGTTACCGATGCCCTGTTTGAATCCAACCTCAAAGGCAACCGTCCTCTGAGGGTTCAGGTCGGCGTTGCCAAGATATGTTCTGTTGGCCTTAGTTGCCCACACAAAGCTGGAGTTACGATAGAGATAATAGAGGTTCGGAATCTGGAAGAAGTGACCGTAGGAGAAATGGAAAACACCAGCTTCGGAAATGGGGAATGCGAGTCCAAAGCGAGGCGAGACCTGCATCTTGGGCTTCACGTTTTTATAGCCCGGGAACGGTCCGCGGGCAGTATCCCAGATCATCGGGCTTGGAGCACTATCGTTGACCCAGATTTTCCATTTCGGGTCAAAGTAATCGAACCTCACACCAGCGTTGACGATAATGTCCTTGAACTCCATCTTGTCCTGCACGTAGGCAGCGAACTGATACGGGCTGTGCTCGAATTTGGTCATGTAATGCAGGGTGTCACCCACAGGCGGATCGCTGCGAGGGTCGGTGATCGTCATGGAAAGGTAGTTCAGGGTGTAGTAGTCCACTTCGATCCCGGATTTAATGAGATGAACATCTGTGACCTGACTGGATATGTCGAACTTGCCGATGTAAGTATCGGTGTAACGGTCATACCAGTAGGTGGAAATTCCGCCTTTATAGAATTCGGCACGGGAAAGGAGATAGGCGAAATAGGGATATAGGTAGCCGAGGCTGTGCATGTCAGGATACACAAACTGCTTGATCTGATGGCGTGAGAAGCTGAGCCTTATGGAATACCATGTCCTCTGACTGAGCACATGGTTGAGTCCAAGGATGTGCTGACGGCCGATGTTAATGGAATGTGGTTCCGCCAGCGGCTCATAGCGGAGCGTATGAGCATAGACCCTGCTGTGTCTCCGGGAGTAGAAGTTCGAGGAGATGATCTTGAGAGAATTGGTCGGCTTGTAGGTGAGCTTAAGGCTGAGTGAATTCTCCCAGTAGGGATTCATGTTGACCCATTTGCCGTCACCATGTCCGAGATAGAGGCCCAACACCGTATCGGTTCTGGCATCGGTTGGAAGGTAGAGGTTCCTCCCGTAGATGGCGCCTTCCCTCTGGTAGCTCCTTCCACCGAAGAAGAAGCTGAGCTTGTTCTTGACAATGGGCCCAGAAATGTTCCACCTGAAATCATTGAGGGAGAACGGATTGAACGTTTTGAACGGATGTGACGGATTCTCGAAATGTTTGGCAGCCAGTTCTCTGAATTTGG
>JAMOPK010000312.1 GCA_027064565.1 Caldifarciminota bacterium
ATAAGCCCAGTCATCGCAATTGTCCATGATCTCATTGATTAAACCATGTTTCGTGGCGATTTTGTCAGCTTCTTCGAAATACTTTTCAGCTTTATTTAGCGATTCCATGAACTCGTCCTTGCGGGTTGTTCCTTCAAGGCATGCTTTCAGGAGATACACCTGTCCAAGCTCGTTGTATAGCTCCCATTGATAGAATGGTTCGAGAGATTCCCTGTTTTCCTCAACTTCTTGAAGAGAACCAAGGGCATCTTCCAGATACCTTTTTCCCAATTCTGGCCTATCTGCCCTTGACCTCGCAGAGTGCCTGAGGGCACGGGCTTCATAGAGGGAGGCATAAAGATAAGAAGTTGTCACTCTGGATGGGAAAATCAGCCTCGCGATGCGTTTGGCCTCCCTTGCGGTTTCGAGCGCTTCGGCATAGTTACCCATCCTGTCGTCGATGAATGACTTGACCGATAGGGAAAGGATATAACCGTTAAAATCTCCCAATTCCTTTCGTTTTTTCAGGACATCTTCTATATGATCATAAGCTTCATCAAACCTTCCCATTCGAGCTTCTACATAGGCTTGATTGTTTAAGGAACGAACCGCCGAAAATTCTTCTCCGTTACGCTGGAAAATCTTCCGGGCCTTTTCGTAATTGCTTAGAGATTTTTGGTTTTCCCCAAGGGCTCGATAAAGCAGACCTGAATGGAGTTTCGTCGTTGCCTCATAATGTCTGGCCATCCACACCATGTAACGGAGTTCGTTATTTTCGCCTTTAGTTTTTTCCTTATCGGCTTCAAGTTTTTTATTTTCAATCTGATCGGTATCCGGCAATTCGGAGAATTTTATCCCATGCTTTTCCTCAATCTGGCTTTTAACTTCATTTATCTCTTTTAAGGCAAGCTCAAATTGCTCGAGAGCATTTGACCGCTGTTCGGCAGGTGTCTGTTCATCCGTATAATAGCCTTTTCCTCTCAGGAGTGATCCCATCAAAACGTGAAACCGGGCTTTCCAGAGAGGCGGATATTCCCTTTCGTGTTTATCAAATATTTTCCACGCTATACGAATGATTTCATCTGTCCCTTTCAGGTTTTTGACATGAAACCTTTTAAGCCATTTGATTTTGCAATCTTTGTTTATGTCCGGGTGTATTCTTTCATCTTTCAACAGTTTTCCCTGCATATCAGTTCGGCTGGCATTTGTCCTGACAAACCTGATAAGCTCTGACCTCAAGAGGTCGTCCCATTCTCCACGACGTTGCGATAGCGCTATAACCTCAAGGATGTCATAAAGATAATATCCGGACATCGGGTCAGCATAGAGTTCATAGTAAAGCTTTTCCGTCCACAGGGATTCTGCTTTTCTCCTTAAGGAAACCCACTCCCTGAATTGGTCCGATTTTTGGGCGATCTCATTGAAAACCTTGCCTATTAAACCCTTCTTTTCATTGTCACCCTTCTTTTCATTGCCATAGATTTCATCAGAGATAAATTTAGCTACACTTTTAGGTTTACTGAGAGAAGAAAATTCCTTTTTCCAGATATATTTCTCCACAAGATGATACATTTCGTCGTGCAGGAAGAAACGTTTTTCTTCCCTTATTAGATGGGGACTCTTAACGAAAGAAAGTTTTTCGAACTCCTTTAAAGCCTTGTCGATTTCTTCCTCGG
>JAMOPK010000313.1 GCA_027064565.1 Caldifarciminota bacterium
GACATCAGTTACTCAGCTGGTAAGGACAGCAAGCAGAAGTTAAAATCAAAATAATAACTTTTTCCAGAAAGGAGGCCGTCGCTATGAGAAAAAATCTGATATTTGTGCTGGTAGCATTGGTCATTGTGGTGCTGGCGGGTTGTGTAGGGATTTTTACTGTCAAAACCGAATCTAACAACATCTCGTTGCCGTTGACAGGGATCCAGAACTATTCGACCAACCTGCAGTTCAGGTTCTTCATTTTGAAAAGGATGAACATGGAGGAAGAGAGCGTTTCTGTGATCGCTTCGCGGTGGGAATACATTGCCCGAAGCGACACACCTGTCACATTTCAAATCAAAATTACGGATGAGAATATAACGGATTCGACCGACTATCTGATAGTTTTTGACACCACCGGTCTGAACAACTACATCCCTTCCTTTATCCTCCAGCCGTTTCTGTCAGGGATGAGAGCACTCGGCTACAAATTTGACCTTCCAGCTGTCGTTAACAGGGCACCTGTGCTTATTTCCGGAAGTGTGGACGGGCTTGTATCAAGTTCAGTGGAGGGTAATTCATCGCTGAACGCCACCCTGGAGCGCGCTTTGAACAAGGGGCAGATGTGGGTTATCGTCAGTGTGCAGGCCAGAAGCAATTATTTCCCGCCGGTCTCATCGCCGTCGTATCTCACTTTGGAAAAGCTGACCGGCCACATAGATGTGGAGGTCGATATGTCCCCGTTTTCTTCGCTGTTTTATCTCACATTTTGAAGCCAATCCATAAGTAGGGTAAGGTATAGTTTGGAAACACGAACAGGGAAAGGATCACTTCTCCACCGAAAAGAATTTGCCGGGCAGTTCACGTATGACCCCTTTCATCTCCAGGACAAACAAGTGGGTGAGCAGTCTTGACGATGGGATGTCAAGGATATCGGAGAGTTCATCTACATGTAATGGCCCGTTCTGGAGGAGTGCGTTGTAAATGCCTCGCTCGATTCCTTCAAGGGCGATTTCGACCTCCTTTTTCTTTGATGGCTCTATGCCTCCATATTCCTCGATTATGTCATCGGCTGAAAGCACAATCTTCGCGCCCATCTTTATGAGATAGTTGCACCCGGCAGATTTTGGCGATGTGATGGGACCGGGCACGGCAAAAACGTCCCGTCCCTGAGACGATGCCCAGCGCGCCGTTATCAGTGCCCCGGAGGTCATCCCGGCCTCGACAACGATTACCCCCCTGGATAGACCGCTTATGATGCGGTTCCTTCGTGGAAAGTTCTCAGGCGATGGCATGGTCCCCATGGGAAATTCGCTTAGCACCACGCCGCCAGAGTCCACAATTTTGTCGAACAGCTTTTTGTTCTCTCGGGGATAGGGCCTGTCCAGTCCGGAACCCAACACCGCCACGGTTCTACCGCCGGCCTCAAGCGCACCCCTGTGCGAATAGGAATCGATACCCCGTGCACCGCCGGAAACGATGACAAAACCCGCTGACGCAAGTTCACGGGCGAGTTCCGACGCTACTCTCTGGCCGTAATGGGTTGGAGAACGGGTCCCGACCATCGCTATCGTTTCTTCTCCGATCGCACCTATGTCGCCCCTGTAAAAAATCAGAGGCGGCGAGGAGTCGAGAGGCCTCAGCATTGCTGGATAATCCCTGTCTTTGAATGTTACGATGCTGCAACCCGTTTTGCGAGCAAGTGAAAGCTGTTTCTCCGCTTCATCGAAGACCTTATTCTTTTCCAGTATCCTTAAGGCGAGTTTCTCACCAACAATCGGTTTCAATTCGTCCGAAGATGCCGAAAAGACTCTGTCGGGCGTCCCGAAGGCGTCAATCAGCTTGCGAAACCTAACAGGGCCAATTCCTTTGACAAGATAAAGTGCAAGCCATCCAATCAGATTATCCATTATGTTCCTCCGAATGATAGCCTATAATGGGCTATCGCAAGCACCTGATTGGCGGTGCTGCCGTCCGCCGGGAAGGATGCTATACCGTAAATGCAGTCGCCACAATCATGCAGCACCTGTGCCATGATTTCCTCTGCCCCATCATAATCCACATTCGAAATAACGATCGTGTAAAGGTTACCATCTCTCACGACGATGCTATCGGCTGGCAGAAGGCTGAGATCGATATCATGTGCGTTTTTCACTTTAAGGAGAACAACAGACACAGGCTTGTTTTCCCTGCGGGCTTTTTCTATAAGCGATTTGAAAATTGACGGGAATTCTTCCGGAATGATCTCGCTGTGAACCTTCTCTTGTTTCGCTTCTGTCTCAAAAGATTTGGCGACTTTAATGGCCACTGCCACTGCCGTCGCTACCGCCTGTAGAAAATCGAGATCCTCGGTTTTGAAAGCGTTTTTCTCGACAGACTCAACATCCAACACACCGAGCACATGACCGCCTATTATCAGAGGGATGGCTAATTCCGATTGGATACTTATATCCCCCGGAGGGACGAAAAGCGGATCGATCTCGGTATCCCTGACGATGATGGCCCTTTTTTCCATGAACGCCTTTCGTGTTATCCCTTTTCCTTCAGGTATTTTCATTCCAACGAGAGAGATTTCCTCCATCCCGGCCTGAGCGGCAACATAAAGATTGTTCTCCTCATCCGGTAGGATTATCGCGTAAAGGGCATTGGGATCGAAGGAATTTTTGATAAGGGTCAAGATCCTTTTGAGCATGTCTTCAAAGTTCAATGTGGAACGCACTATGTTCAATATTTCATAGAATACCTTTAGTTTCTTGAGCTCTTCCGCTGAATGCAGTTTTATCTTATCGATCATCTTGAATATCTGTTTGTCCTGAGAGGTGATCTCGACCTTTTGAAGGAGGTCAACTGCTACAGCCACCACCTGAGGGTCCCAGATGGTACCAGCTCCTCTAAGAAGCTCTCTCTTTGCGTCCTCCACAGACAGTGCGGGCATATCACGGAAGCTCTTGGTGGTCATGGTATCGAATGCATTGGCCACGGCTATAATGCGGGATTCAATAGGGATTTCCTTCCCTTTCAGTCCATCCGGATATCCCTTACCATCCCAGCGTTCGTGGTGCCACCTGATCCAGTTGGCGATTTTTTCCAGGGGTTTTATGCCTCTCAACAAGAGGTAACCGATCACCGGGTGCTGTTTTTGTATCTCATCTTTCCCGGTTTTAAAGGCATTTATTTCGTTTATAATGCTGTCCGGGAGGGCAATGTTACCAAAGTCATGCAATAATGCCGCAATTTTTAAGCTGTTGCTGAACACATCAAGCCTTCTTGCAATAATTTCGCTGTAAATAGCCACTCTCTCAGCATGGCCTTGATCCCTCCAATTTCGCACCTCAATGGCCCTCGATGTGGCCCTCGCTATGCCAAAAGCCAGCCTTATAGCCATATCCCTCTGGCGAGATTGCACCATCAAAGTAATGACAAGCAATAGAAGTATGAATACCATCCCTAACATAAACATGATGTGGAGCATCTTTCTTTGAGAATAGAACGGGGATGAAACGAAGAACCATCTTCTATACATACTTTCATATTCGGGGGAGCCAACAAAAGTGAGCAGAATCGAGTTTATTTCAGTAAGAAGCTCCGGTTCCTTTTTATTAACTCCCAATGCGACATCGAACCTTTGAAGGATCAGAGGATTTCCGACTATCTCAAGTTCGCCGGGGCTGAACTGAGAAATCATGTAAACCGCATGTAGATGGTCATCTATGAGTGCGTCTACCAACCCTTTTTTGAGGTCATCGTAGGCTATGTCGAGTCTGTCATAAGGCATCACAAGGAGGTTATACCGCCGGGCGTGGTTGCGTGCCCATGTTTCCCCTGTAGCGCGCCTTTTGACAGCAATTCTTAAGTTTTTGAGATCCGAAACCGAATTTATATCCTCATCAGGCCTTTTCACAATAACAAGTCCGGTTTGGATGTAACTTCTCGTGAAAAACATATATTTTTCCCTTTCCTTGGTTACGTATATGCAGCCTGCCACCATGTCGATTGTGTCACTCTGGATAGCATCAAACAGTTCTTGAAAGGTGTAAGTGTAAAACTTTACCAGTTTTCCCTGATCGGCAGCGATGTATTCGATAAGCTCTATGTCGAATCCCTTGAGCTGATTGGCTGAATCGACATAAACGTAAGGGGGATAAGGTGCAATTCCGACGCGCAGGTAATTGTCGTTACCAGGCGAGAGTGTTAGTAATAGCAGAAAAATTGAGACTTTCATGACTTTGAGGTTAAAACAAACAGCTGACCAAATCAAGTTAAGGAGTTGAAATGTCTAAATTTCAAGCTTTTTAAGGTGATCCATTGTTCGGAACGGTCCCAAAGATGGATTGGGGACGAACCAATTCGGCCGTTTGTCCAGCAGGGTAGGGGAGCTTAAAATCATGGGCATGAAAAAGAGAGATGCATTTCCGGCATTGATTGCCGTCCTGATTTTCGCTGGTTGTGCGGCTCACAGGCCTTATGAGGCCCAGATCGCCCGAACGACACCCGGCACCGCTTCCGCAACCGCCACGATCACGGTGAGACCAGCACCTGACACCGCTGAACTCGCCAGAAGGATAGACACGGCAATTGACACCTCCGAATTTCTCAAGCCAGCAGTTACAGGGGTCATGGTCACGGACCTCGGAGGCAGAGTCCTTTACAGCCGAAACGGGGAAAAACTGTTTACCCCAGCATCCACCGCCAAGGTTTTCACAGCGGTCGCCTCGCTCCATTACCTCGGCTCAGAATATCGGTTTGAGACGCACCTTTACACGGACGCAGCTAAGAACGTCTATATCAAAGGCTTTGGCGATCCATCGTTTTCCACAGGTGACCTTTACAGCATGGCCGTCCATTTCGCACAGATGGGAGTCAGGAAAGTGAACGACATCGTTGTCGATGACTCCTATTACGATACCCTCAGGCTTGGACATGGCTGGATGTGGGACGATGATCCGTATCCGTTCATGGCGAGGTTGAGCGCCCTTTCTTTGGATTGGAACATCATCGAGGTCACCGTGCGCCCGACCAAAGTCGGAAAACCGCCCGCAGTTTCGATCTTTCCGCCTTCGAGGTTTATAAAAGTCAAAAATGAGGCGGTTACCGTGGATTCAGGAAGGACGAGGATAAAAGTCAATAGGGTGCTGGTGGACAACGAGAACTGGGTGGTCGTCTCTGGCAAAATCCGCAAGGGCTCGAAGGAGGTTGTCAAATACCGGAACATCGAGAACCCGACACTTCATGTCGGTTACGTTTTCGCCTCAATGTTGAAAGAACTTGGCGTGCGTGTGGCGGGCAGGGTGAGACGGGACACCGTCCCTTCAAACGCAACCCTGATTTACGTCCACCGCTCAAAGCCGCTTTTCGAGATCGTCGCGGATATGCTCAAAGCGAGTAACAACCAGAAGGCGGAGATGCTGTTGAAAGCGGTTGGTGCGGCCGTGGATTCGCCTCCGGGCACATCGGCAAAAGGGATCAAAGCCGTCAAACTGCTTTTGAGCGAACAGGTTCTGGGCGCTGACACGCTCCAGTTCCGCCTTGTCGATGGCTCCGGCCTTTCCAGATACGACCTCATTTCACCGAAACTGCATGTTTCCCTGCTCAGATGGGCCTTCCAGAACCGCAAGCTTATGCCCGAATTCCTCACGGCGATGCCCATCGGCGGTGTCGATGGCACGCTTGAAAAAAGGATGCAGTGGGACAGCGGAGGCAGACATGTCCGTGCCAAAACGGGAACGATGTCCGGGGTCTCAGCGCTCACGGGCTACGTCTGGCCGGACGGCAAACAACCACTCGTCTTTTCCATCTTGATGAACAACTTTGTTGGCTCAGCACGCCACGCTCAGGCCGTGCAGGATGAAATTGTTAGGGCTATCTATGAGTGGTATGTCGGTGCACCGCCCGACACGACGGGAAAAGAGCAGTAACTCCCGGTCTTTCCATCTGAATTTCAGGGGCGGCGTTAAGCCGCCCTTTGTTGTCGGGCGAGACGCCCGACCCACCATGACGCCCGACCCACCATGATGCCCGATCCACCATGATGCCCGATCCACCATGACGCCCGCCTCACCAGATTTTGGTTAGCCCTGATGGAACAGCTCAAAATTGGAAGTGTATAAGCCCAAACATCAGGTGGGATGGCTGTCCCCGGCCGTCATGAAGGCTTTAGAGAGTGCAATATCTTCATTTTGCAATAATCCGACTGTGTTAGACCATGTCCTCTTTCATCTTCATCCCCCTTTTCCACCTCATAGCTTTATAATCTGAGTCTCACTCATGTATTACACAGAACCTGTTGAAATAGGGAAATTCCAAAATCCACTTCAAGGAGGTCTTCATGCATAAATGGATTATCCCCGGAATGCTGGTAGCCGTTGTGACCGCCAATCTTTACGGTGGCACAATAAGCAAAGAGCTCGAAAGCAGACTAAAGGCTGCCAGCCCCAACGAACATATCAAGGTGCTGGTGTGGATGTCTGAGCAGCCTGACCTGAGCGCGCTCAAAAACGCATCATACTCTACAAAATCCCAATATCTGAGGGACTTCGCACAGAGAACGCAGCGCGAACTTTTGGGGTTCCTCAACACCAAGGGCGCAACTGTCTCCGATGTAAGGAGTTTCTGGCTGGTCAACATGGTATATCTCGAAGCGACACCTGAGGTTATAAGGGAAATCGCCAACAGACAGGACGTGGCGCTTGTTGACATCTCCCGTGTCCGCCACATCGTCGAACCGGTTGTTAGAAGGGCAGCTGTGAAAGGCGATAAGACGGTTGAATGGAACATCGACAAGATCAAAGCGGATTCTGTGTGGGCAGAATACGGCCTCAGCGGTGACGGCGTGATTGTAGGCACAATGGACACAGGAATCGATCCCACTCATCCGGCTCTGCAGGGTAACTTTTCCGGGCACTTTTTCGATGCCGTGAATCATCATACTGATCCTTACGATGACCATGGTCATGGAACACATGTGGCAGGAACCATCGCTGGCGGCGACGGTCCCGGTCCGTTCGATCACGACATAGGTATAGCTTACAACGCTCAAATCGTATCTGCCAAAGCCTTTAATGCCGGTGGAAGCGGTAGTGATCCTGACATTATCGCCTGCTTCCAGTATTTCGTGACGCTGAAGGCTGATTCCGGCGTTGATATCAAAGCGGTGTCCAACTCGTGGGGGAGCACCGACGGAACTGACACAACTTTCCTGCCTTACGTCAGGGCATGGCACGAATTCGACATTATCCCGGTCTTTGCGAACGGGAACTCAGGGCCATCATCGGGATCAGCTAGCACCCCCGGCAATTTCCCCAACGTCATAGGTGTTGGTGCCACCAACAGTCAGGACAACATAGCTGACTTCAGTTCGAGAGGGCCGGCTCCCAACCAGTATCCATGGAGCGACACAACTTTATGGTCCCGTCCTGATTGGAACTTCATAAAACCGGATATCTCGGCACCGGGTGCCGGGGTTACGTCAAGCGTGCCCGGAGGCGGCTATGAGACCTGGGATGGAACTTCCATGGCAACCCCACACATTACAGGTGTCATCGCCCTGATGTTCGAGATGAATCCGTCGCTCGATTACAGCACGGTTTACGACATACTGACCAACTACGGCGTTGACCATCCCCAGCAGGGCGCACCTTACCCGAACAACGACTATGGCTGGGGACGTGTAAACGCACTACTTGCGGTTGAGAATACGCCTTCGCTCGACAGACCGTTCCTTCGCGTCCTTTCTCCTCTGGTAGATGATGCGTCCGGTAACGGCAACGGTATTCCCGATCCGGGTGAGACCGTGACGATGTATGTCCCGCTGAGAAACATCGGCCTCGGCCTTTACAATGTGACAGCAACCCTCACATCCGATGATCCCGACATCACAATCTCGGACAACCAGTCCAATTACGGGGACATTCTTATGGACAGCACCGTCCAGGGCGACGGCTTTGTCTTTTCCTCTAATGAAAACCGCAGGCCGGGCCTTAACACCTCGTTCGTTATAACGATCTCCGGCACAGATTCCAGTGGCGCCGCCTACACGAAAGTCGATACTTTCTACGTTAAGATCGGCGAACCGACGTTTTATCCGTGGTTTACAGACGATTTCGAGTCAGGTCTTGGTCAATGGGTGACAGGAGGCACGGGCAACTGGGCACTCACGGATGGAGACAGTCATTCTCCCGCGCACAGCGCTACGGATTCACCAAACGGCGAATATGGGAATAACGAGCACAAATACCTGATGACTGCCTCTCCGATAGACCTGTCCAATGCCTACTTCGCAAGGATTCATCTCTGGCAGAAATATTCACTGGAATCTGGCTACGATTACGGTTACATCCAGGTTTCAACTGATTCGTCCGATGCAGCAGAATGGACAACTATCGACAGGGTCAATGGGACACAGGATGAATGGCAGGAGAAGTTCTACGACATCTCCGCGTTCGCCGGACAGCAGGTTTACATCAGGTTCCTGCTCGAAACCGATGCTTCCTCCATGAGGGATGGCTGGTATATTGATGACGTTTCCGTTGAGCAGGATGTTTCGCTTGAAGGCGTGGTGCTTAGCCTCAGGGGAATCGATGTGCTGGATGACGGCGGAAACGGTGTTATCGATCCGGGTGAAAACGGCCAGATCGTTGTGCATTTCTTCAACATGGGAACGGACACCGGTAGGAATCTCACCTTCACGCTCAGAACGGACGACCAGTATGTGACGATAGCCGATTCTCAATTCGCTGTGGCGGAGTTTCCTCCTCAGCAGGAAGTTATTGACACGTTCGAGATATCCGCGGACCCATCCACACCAAGGGAACATTCTGTCAACTTTGTGATAGATGTCGTTGGCGATAACTACAGCGCGGATAAGGAATTTGGCCT
>JAMOPK010000314.1 GCA_027064565.1 Caldifarciminota bacterium
CCTGCCTGTTTCCAGGTATTCGATGGCGGTTTCACGGTCGGGTTTCTCCCTGAATCTGATCACATAATGGGCCTTCAACCCATTCTTTTCCCTGAGCGTTTCGCCCATCTCGATGTAACCATAACCTGTCTCAGGTCGGGTGGGCTTTATGCCGAAAGTGACGAGTCGTCTTTCCTGATCCGCTATCTCTGCGGCGAACTCAAACGTCTGGAGTAGTGCATCCCGGTCTTTTATCACATGATCGGCAGGCAGCATGAACAGGATGGCGTCCTCGTGCCCGGTCTGCTTCAGGTAGAAGGCGGCAAAGGCGCACGCCGGCGCTGTATTTTTACCAACAGGTTCCACCAGAACCACAGATCGGGGCATCAGTTCCTGAACCTTATCCGCTATCGATTCGGTTGTTATGGCGATCGCCTTCTCCTCAGGGATCAGCGGTGAAATACGTTCAAGGGTTTCCTCAAGCATAGTTTTGTCTGACAGGAGCCTGAGCAACTGCTTTGGGCGACTTTCTCTGGACAGTGGCCATAAACGCTCACCCTTTCCGCCGGCCATAATCCCGGCAAACAGCCTTTCTTTCATTCTATCCCTCCTTCTGACTGGTCAGAGGTGATTATAAACGACTGCATTATGGTTCTGAAACTGTTTAGATGGGAAGCAGCGTTAAATTGTCCCTGTGTCCTGTGGAGCCATCGGGAGAAACCTGATGAAATCCGTTTTGCAGATTTTCCTTGACCCTCCGTTCATGCAGGCATTAAAATCCAACTGAAAGAAGGAGGTCAGGGATGTTGAGAAAGATAATAGGATTGGGGATTATCGGGATTCCGGTGGCAGTTTTGGCTCAGGAACATCCCGTAATGGACACGGTTGCCCAAAACTTGAGAACAACCGCTTCAGAGGCGGTGGGTAGGAGCGGAACGCTCGTTCTTGCAATTGGGTTAGGGGTTTTTGGGCTTTACATGGCCGCAGTGTTTCTCTATTTCGCATATCTGTTGAAGAAGACCGCCGAATTGCAAAGGAAAAACAAACTTGACGTTGACATGAGCCGCCTTCCAATGGGGATCCCTGAAGGTACAGTCAGATCTGTGGTTACGATAAGCTTCATCTTCATTTTCGCCCTATGGCTGTTTGTCTCGACTGCCGTGAAAGGGCATCCGGATGTCCCTGAGCAGCTGTTCGGCATCCTGATGGCCATCGTAGGCTTCTACTTCGGTTCGAGGACAAGCCAATCGGCTAGTGAAACTTTTATGCAAAAAGAAAAACCCGGCGCGATAAAGGGCAAAGTTCACCTTGAAGGCTCGCAGGATCATTCGGGGGTTCGTGTTAAGGTTGAGGGCACAGGGGCTACCGTGACTACTTCAACAACAGGCGAATTTATCATCGAGGATGTGCCTCCGGGAACTTATACCCTCACATTTGAGAAAGAGGGATATCTTGATCAGTCTATTGAACATGTGAAAGTTACAAGCGGCTCGACGGTCAACATCGGTGTAGTCGAGCTTATAAGGCTTGGATTTGAAGACGATGAAATTTGAGTGATACGGAGGAACTATCATGGGTAAAAGGATATTTTTGTGTGCCGGGCACAGTAAAATCTCACCCGGTTATGTGACGAGGGAATTCCGTGAATTTGATCTCAATTACCAGTCTTTGAAGGTAATTTCCAGGAGGCTCCAGTCGCTGGGTTTCGAGGTGATCGAGCTGGAGGAATCGGTCTATGATCTCCCTTACCCGCAGTATCTTACGAGAAGAATCGAAATCATAAACGATCTCCATGCCACAAGGCCAATCGACCTCGCCATCGACCTGCATCACAACTCTTCTTCGTCCTTAAGGGTCAATGGAACGTGGTTCATCTATGGCTCTGAGGCAGGAGGTCGTAAGTCGCGCCTCATGACGGCTTCCATGCAGGCTATCGGACACAATGCGAGAGACATAAGCCTTGAGGAGTTGGGCAGGAGGCTCGGATTCATAAAAAAGACGCATCCTGTCGCGGTTATCGTTGAAAGTGCATTCATGAGCGGGGCAGTGGATAAGCTGATCCTGCGGTTCGGCAGGGGGTTGCTTTACAACGCTATTGCGGATGCAATTGCTGATTCTATGAAGTAAGAAGATTGTGCCTCATGAAAAAAAGATGGGTCAAACGCCACGCCTTTTTTGACGGCGACGATGTGGCTGAGCAATTCAAAATTCCGTCTGCTATCGCCAGGATACTGGCAACTCGTGAGATCAGGCCTTCACAGATAAGGGAGTTTCTTGAGCCGGATCTCAAAAACCTGCATTCCCCCTTACTTCTGAACGATATCGAGGCGGCTGTTTACCGGCTCAGGGAAGCTATTGTAAATGACGAAACTATTTTCATTTACGGTGATTACGATGTTGATGGTGTCACCTCGCTTGCCCTGCTATACCGCAATTTGAAGCGTCTCGGTGCCCGCAGAGTAATCCCTTACATCCCTGACCGTTTTGTGGAGGGCTATGGGCTGTCGGAAAAGGGAATTTACGAGGCGAAGGAGCAGGGCGCCACGCTCATCATAACGGTGGACTCCGGCATAACCGCCGTCAGGGAAGTGGAACTTGCCTCGCAGCTTAGCATCGATGTTATCGTCACAGATCACCATGAGCCGAAGGACGAGTTGCCGCGTGCCCTTGCGCTCGTGAATCCGAAATTGGGCAGGTATCCCTTCAAATCCCTCGCCGGCGTGGGTGTGACCTACAAGTTCCTTGAGGCGTATTACCGGGAGTTTGACGTCCCCGAGAACCCGTTGATGTGGGACCTCGACCTCGTGGCTCTCGGCACAGTGGCAGACATCGTCCCACTGGTCGATGAGAACCGCATTCTGACAAAATTCGGGTTGATAGTGCTTGAGAAGACCCGCAAGGTGGGCCTGATTGCGCTCAAAAAGATAGCGCGCCTCAACGGCGGGCCAATGCAGACATGGCATATTTCCTTCGTGCTCGGTCCGCGCCTGAACGCAATGGGCAGGCTATCCACAGCCATGAAGTCGCTCCAGCTCCTCATAACGCGTGACGGAGCGCAGGCGATGGAGCTGGCCAGAGAGTTAGAAGTGGCTAACCGTAACCGCCAGTCGATAGAGCGGGCGATTTTCAAAGAGGCCGTCGAGATGGTCGAGAACGAGATCGACCTCGAGGAGACGCGGGTACTCGTGCTTGGCAAAGATGGATGGCATGAGGGCGTGATCGGGATCGTGGCATCGAGGCTGGTGGACATGTATCGGCGCCCGGTGCTGCTTGTCAGTTTCAAGGACGGGATGGGCAAAGGCTCGGCAAGGAGCGTCAGGAGTTTCCCTTTGCACGACGCACTTAAAATGGCCGAGAAACATCTTGAATCCTTTGGCGGACACCAATTTGCGGCAGGGTTTAAGGTCTCCGAGCAGAAAATAGACGATCTCGCCCGTGAACTCAATAGAATTGCCGGGGAAATGCTCGAAAGCCATGTTGAGGAACTTCCTGAGCTGGAATACGACACCGAGGTGACCCTGTCGGAGCTGGACAGGGAGTTTATGTTCTATCACGATAAACTGGCGCCCTTTGGATACGGCAATCCTCAGCCGCTTATGCTGGTCAAAGGTGCTGAGATCGTTTCGAAGCCCAGAGTTGTTGGCACCCGCCACGTTAAATTTGCAGTCAACGATGAGACGGCCACGCGGTCTGTCATTTTCTTTGACGGGATCGACAGGATTGAAGAACTCTGGGAGGGGAGGGTGATCGATATTCTGTTTACTATGAAAGGCGAGGATCTGAAACTCGTCGATTTCAGGGAGAGCCAGCCAAACCATGAAAGGAGCTGAGAATGAAGCTATTCAAAGGTAGAGTAATATCTTTCAAGGATGATTCCAGGGCCGTTGACCTCCCTCACGGGCACATATTGGTTGACGACAACGGCAAGATAATCGAGGTGGGACAGGGCACGTTGCCATCCGGCGAATTCGAGGAGTTCGATTTCTCAGATTATCTCATTTTTCCGGGCTTTTTCGACATCCATGTGCATCTTCCACAGTTCGACGAACGTGCACGGTGGGGCAAAAACTTGCTCGAATGGCTGGAGCACTATATCTTTCCAGCCGAGTCTCGATTCGCCAGGGAGGATGTGGCGCGGGACACCGCCAGACGTTTCTTCGATTCTCTTGTGAGGAACGGCACCACGACAGCGGTGGTCTATTCCTCGGCCCACAGGCACGCCACTGAGATAGCCTTCGAGGAAGCCAACAAAAAGGGTATCAGAGCACTGATCGGTCAGGTATTGATGGACAGGAATGCCCCTTTTGAGATGCTTGTGACACCGGAGAAGGCTAAAAAGGACATTGAGGCGGTCGCTTCGCAGTGGCACGGCTACGACAACCGGCTTTTCTATGTGGTGACGCCGAGATTTGCCGTGAGCTGTTCCATGGAGCTTATGAAAGCTGCCGCTGAGGTCGCAAAAGCAAATGGCCTTTACATCCAGTCACACCTGTCCGAGCAGATCCCCGAGATCGAATACGTCAGGGAACTTTTCCCGGAACACCCGCATTACACCGGTGTCTATCAGGATGCCGGGCTTCTGGGCGAAAAGACCATCATGGCGCACGCGATTCACCTGTCCGATGAGGAGCGGAAGATACTCGCAGACACCGGAACGAAGATTGCCCATTGTCCATCCTCCAATTTCTTTCTCCACAGCGGCCGAATGGACATGAAATCGATTGAAGACGCAGGACTTGTGGTTGGACTGGGTTCGGATGTGGCGGGAGGCCCGTTCATCAACATGTTGCAGGTGCTAACCGATGTCTATTACGCCAACCGAATGAGTCCGATCAAAGCGTTTTACCACCTCACGCTTGGTGGCGCAAAAGCGCTTGGCTGGGATTCCTTCCTGGGAACCATTGAACCGGGCAAGGAAGCGGATTTCACTATCGTTGATCCATCGTCGTTGATCAGCCCGGATAGCGAACTGACTGATGTGCTTGCCAAACTTATGTTTCTGGGAGATGACAGAAACATAGTTGCGACTTTCGTTAGAGGTAAAAGAATCTGGCAGAGGAGATGAGCGGCCGCACAAAGAAAATCCTGCTTTTTATAGTGGGAGTTCCCGGAGCCATACTGGCCGCATTTCTCCTGACTGTTCTGGTTCTTTACATTGTCCTGCCCGATGGCTCCGAATACAAAACCAGGAATCCTGAAGTCACTGCGGTCATGAAACAGCGGGAAGCGGAGGCGGTCAAAAAGGGTCGAAAACCGCGCAGGTTTTACATCTGGGTGCCGCTTTCGAGGATTTCTCCTCACCTGATCCGTGCGGTGATCATTTCGGAAGATGCCAGATTCTACCAGCATCATGGTTTTGACCTCAAGGCGATAAAATTGGCAGCTGAGCGCAACCTCAAAAAGCGACGATTCGCCTATGGAGGCTCGACGATAACCCAGCAGCTTGCGCGAAACCTCTACCTGAGCACACGTAAGTCGCTATGGCGCAAACTGAAAGAACTGGTAATCGCCTACAAGATGGAGAAGACGCTCACAAAGCGGCGGATACTCGAACTTTACCTTAACGTTGTGGAGTGGGGGCCGGGCGTTTACGGGGCGGAGGCCGCCTCGCGGTATTACTATGGAAAACATGCCGCCAATTTGAGCCTTGATGAGGCCGTCCGGCTCGCCGTTATTTTGCCCTCGCCGATCAAACATTCCCCTTATGACGGCTCAAAATTTGTTGAAAGGCGAAGGCGGAAAGTCCTTTACTGGATGTATCGCACCGGATACGTCTCAAGGGATGACTATTTGAGGCTCATTGGCAAATTGCCGGAGGACGAGCTTGAAATAATCGATACCGCCACTTTGAGGGAGTTGAAAAAGCAGTTTATAGACCAGCAGATCGGCAGTGAGAAGTGAATCAGGCATCCCCGGGTTGTTTTTTCATCTTCTTTGCACATTCCTCGCACAGGCCGTAAACGTTGATGCTGTATCGATTGACTGTGAAGTTGTGTTTACGGGCCATGCGATTGATTATGTCTTTTATTTCATCGGACGGAAATTCGATGATCTTCATGCATCCCGTGCAGATGAAATGGCAATGCGATGTTTTGCCGCTGATGGATTCGTAATACCTGCGCCCCTGCCCGAAATCGTGCACCTCCACGAATCCCATGCTTGCTAACACATCAAGTGTGCGGTAAATCGTGGCTCTGGATACATGGTGTTTTTTGCGGAGCATCGAGTAGAGTTCTTCGGCGGTGAAATGCTTTCTCATTGAGAATATTTTTTGAGCTATCACCTTACGCTGGCGTGTAAATTTAAGCCCCCTAAGTTCAAGCTCCTCTTTGAGTTTAATCATGTCCTGTCTCATGGCGAAAAAACTTTAGACTACCAAATGAGAAAAGTCAAGATATCGAAAAAGATGCTCGAAAAAGTTTCGCTGAGAATTCAAACTGACAATTTTCCGAATTTTAAACAGGCAACTTCACAGTTGTTTTCCCTCTTGGGGTTTCTTGCTATTGATAGAAAAAGATCAAGCTATAGTAAGTTTGGCGAGACGCCCGACAATGAAGGACGTCCCGCCTGATATGAACCGATTTTCGATGAGATTTATATGTCGGTTGCAGTTGTTTCCTAAAAAGTTGAAGGAGCTGATCCGTTTCTTATCTCACCAGCAACAGAGTTTTGTGAATGGAATATTTGGGAATTACGAGGAAGTAATAGCCCGATGATAACGTTTGTGGGGGAGTCCAGAGATAAGTGCCAGTAACCTTGTTTTGCGAATGGATAATTTTCCCGGCAACGTCGTAAATCTTTATGCTAAACTCCTCATTGTTGTTGACACGAATAAGGGTCGATGATCTAAACGGGTTAGGCGTGATAGTTACTTCGATGTCGGGTGTCTCGATCCACGGGGGCGATTCGTGCACCGAAAAGTAATAATCACTTTGTGCGCCATAAAGGTAGTAGTAGTCGCTAAAAACTGTGTCTATCTCCGATGTAGCGGGGTTTATTATCCAAACTGTCCTGTGAACTATATCCCTGATGGCGGTATCTGGAGGAAGGGATGGAATGTTGTAATAGACCGGGAAAGGATCACTTTCCTCAAAAGGTGATAGCGTTACGGAGTCATGAATTGGTGTAACCCATCCCATTTCCGAGTGAATTTGGTAGTGCAGGGTGTAACGACCGGGACTCAAATTAGTGAGGATAAAATAGGTTGAATCTGCGCTTCCGCTTGTGTCATAGATACAGGACATGTCAATAACATCCGATGCCCGCATCGTAGCTAAAAGGTTTATTGTGGTATCAGCATCCATAGTATCCTCCGGGGTTATCCCAAATGCGAACACTTCGTAAGAGCTATCAGGCAACCTTCGAGTGTTGCTGATCATCACGTATTCGGAATCGCTATAAGACGAAAATACGGCCCAATGGGTTGTGACGTTTGAAAAATCTATAAATCCGTCATAGGTTGTTATGATCACGATTCGCGGTTGATAAAAACACATGGGGTGATTAAGGGTATCGACTACAATAGCGCGTCCTCTCAGTTGAGTAACAAAACCATTTGAAATGACGCTGTCCATCATTCCGGTCATGGAGACATATAAACTGTCAGAGAACATGAGAACACTGCCACCAGCTTTGGAATAGGAACCTCCAGAAATCGTCCCACCGGTGTTTTCAAGGGCATCTTTGCCGAGAATGGTGATGTTCCCTCCAGCCCCATTGCCTCCGCGGATAGCCGAGCCCTGATAATCTTTGAATCTTTCAGCATCTATGAAAACCTTCCCGCCATTCCATGCACCATTGCCTCCTTGAATTCTTCCCCGATTATTGACCCTCATAGCCTTGATGTTGACATCTCCTCCATCAACTCCGTCTCCTCCCTTTACGAAACCGCCACTGTTGTTATTGAAATTGCCTGCTTTAATGTTTACGCTGGCTCCATGTTGACCTCCGTCTATATGTGAGTTGTTATTAAAGTTGCCCTGACAGTCGATATTTATGTCATAACTTTTGAAAAATTCATCGGGACTTTCTGGAGACTGGATATGGCCGTTATTGTCCATACTTCTGGCTTCAAATTTACAATTGGTATTGTTGAAGTTTAAATCCCCGTTGTTCTGAGCATACCCTTCTATATTCGCCTGAGCCCCATAGCCGTTCAGGTTGAGGGAACCGCTACTCTGATTTGTGAAGTCTCCGCGCCCTCTGAGCTGTCCCTTATCCCCCACATTTATCTCTCCGTTGTTCTGTCCCGTTTCAAATTCCAGACCACCTCCATCTCCGATGTTCAATTCCCCTGAGTTGTTCATCTCCCCTTGACAGTCAAGGTTTGAGTTTCCTTCGATATTCAGGTTGCCGTGGTTGTTAATGTTGCCGCATATCCCACTGCAATCCACATTACATTCCGGACTTCCCTGAGGAATGTTTATGTTATCGGAAGGCATCGGAATTCCCGGGGGATCCCAGTTGTTGGGATTGCTCCAGCTGTTATCCTCTCTTCCTGTCCATGTTTTGTTGGTTTGTGGAGTGATGAGGATAGCAGCGAGGAAGAAGGGAACAGATGAGATGATTAAATGTTGCATAGTGCACCTCCCCTGTAGGTTGCGTCTAATCCCCATGCTTTTTACATAATACCTTTTCATACAGATAGGCACTATGCAAAAGCAGTTCTTTTACCAAATTATAAGCCTCATATGAAAAATAACAAGTTTCTGAGCGAGGGTGTTCGAAAATTGAATTTTTTAATAAAAATTGGCTAAAATACTGCCTCCAGTCGCCCATTGATTCCGTCTCCAGATTCCCTCGAAAAAACATCTCTAAACTTGCTATGAAATAGTTTTT
>JAMOPK010000315.1 GCA_027064565.1 Caldifarciminota bacterium
GAGCCTCCGACCCGTCCTTCGGAAACTCCCGCGCTTATGGCTGAATGGAACGGCGACAACGGAATCGTTCGGCTCGTTCTGCCGCGTCGGGGGAAGGTCAGGTTGACGGTTTACGATGCGGCAGGGCGCAGGATGGCGGTCCTGTTCGACGGGCAGCTTGATGCCGGTCAGCACACCTTCAGGTGGGAACCCCGCGGCTCAGGCGTTTACACCGTCATCGCCGAGACGCCGTTTGGAAAGTTATCCCGGAAGTTTGTCGTGGTGAGATGACCTTTGTGGCGGGGAGGGTCATCCTTCTCCGCCTTCCCTGCATATCCTTGAGGCGAGGGCATGCAGCTTTGACAGGATGGTGGAGCTGTCCGGCGGCTCGATGCCGAGTTCCACCATGTTTTCGTGCTCATAGTCCGGCCCGGCGTCAAAATAGTCTATCATCCCGGGCGGTATTCCGAAAAAGCTCCCGGACAGGGATGCGATGGCTTTGGCCACTCGCAGGGACATCCTGCCGGTGATTTTTCGGCCGTAAGCCGATGCAAACACATCTAAGACGCTGTCGGACGTCACCGGTTCGCCGACCAGGTTGTAAACGCGGCCGACGGAGTCCGGGTTGTCGAATATCCGGTTGAAGGCCTCCCTGAGAGTGTCAAAGTCGATGAAATTCAAGCTGCCTTTACCCTCTCCGATGTAGCGCGGGCCGACTAACGGACTGGAGAACCGGACGTAGTTCCGGATGTGCCTTGCGTAACTCACCCATTCGCTCGTCTCGTGGCAGAATATCACGAACGGGAGCCTCATGATGGTGACAGGGAGTAGGTGCATCTTCTTGTGTATCTCTATCTCGGCAAAGAACTTTGTCCGCTCATAATGGTTTCGGAACTCGTTGTCGTGTTCGCGTATCGCTTCGGGAAACGTCCCTTCGCCCCGCCCGGCGACAAAGATGGTTGACAGGAAGATCGCCTGCCTCAAGGACTTCATCTTGAGCGCAAAGGCGAGCGTGTTTCTCAACGCCTCGATGTTGGCCGAGAAGAATCTGGCGAATTTCCCGTCAAAAGCCCTGTGCTCATAGAGGTGCACTAAGTGGGTGGCCGATTCCCAGATTTCAATTGGCGATTTCATGCCCAGCGAATGCATGCTGAAGTCGCCGATTATGAGCTGGAGTGGGGGCAGGTGTGGCAGGTGTGTGATGGCAACCTCCACATCCTCAGGCGCTATAACGAACCATATCCTGTCAACTGAACGCGTTTTAACCAATTCATCAATCAGTTCGGCTATCAACGCATCGGGCCTTCCGGTTAGGAGCAGTTTTATCCCCATAAAACACCTCCGAGATGGATTCTGGACGGAATTATGAAGTGAGTTTCGTTCGGGTGGCAAATGTCAGGTAAGGTGCATGACTTAAAAACCTTGCCGTCCCTCTTTTCATTTCCGCCCGAATCGCTTTTCAAGCTCGTCGAGGGTAAATCTTATCACCGTGGGGCGGCCGTGGGGGCAGAAAAACGGGATCTCACACGCAAAAAGGTCAGTTATGAGCTTCATCATCTCTTTACCGGACATCCTCTTGCCCGCCTTGATGGCCGCTTTGCAGGCCATGGTTGCCAGAAGCTCATTCATCCGTTCCGGCAGGTGGTGCTTGATGGAAAGCG
>JAMOPK010000316.1 GCA_027064565.1 Caldifarciminota bacterium
GGATGCCAGTTTCAGGGCGAGTTTCTTTATCCGCATGACCTTGTCATAGACCGAGCCGAGCCCCTCGCGCCACACGATGCCCTTGAGTTCTTCGACCCGTTCCTCAAGGCGCTTTTTCAGGTCCTCTTTGTAGTAAAATCCGGCGTCTTCAAGTCTCGCACGAAGCACTTTCTCCAGTCCCGGCCGCATTACATCCGCATATTCATCCAGATTGTTGGCTATTGCGACAAAATGGTTCATGAGCTTGCCTTTTTCATCCACAACGGCGAAATAGCGCTGGTGCTGTTTCATGGCGGTGATCACAACGACATCCGGGAGCTGGAGGTATTTGCTATCGAACGACCCCAGAACTGCGCTTGGCCATTCGACGAGGTTGGTGACCTCATCCAGAAGTTCGGGATCGTCTATCGGCCGGCCGCCGACCGCAGCGGCCGCTTCTGAGGCTTTCCTTCTGACAAGCTCCCGCCTTTTTTCAAAATCTGCTATAACATGCGCATCTTCTAAAAGATTTTCATAGTTTTCCGGTGAGTCGATCTCGATCTCTCGGTTGCTGATCAGGCGATGGCCGCGCGTGCGGTTGCCTGAGGACACGCCTGCTACTTCAAACGGGATAACCTCCTTCCCGAACAGTGCCACGATCCACCTTATGGGCCGTGCGAAGCGGAAGGAATCGTTCCAGCGCATGGATTTGGGGAATTTGATGGATGAAATCGCCTGAGGGATGGCGGTTTTTAGTATCTCGGTTGTCGGTGTGCCGCCCTCGGTCACTTTTGCCGCCACGTATCTTTTGGAACCTCGATTGATGACGTAGAGGTCAGACACATCGACGCCGGCAGAGCGCGCGAACCCGATGGCGGCCTTTGTCGGGTTACCGTCGGAATCGAAGGCCACCTTTTCCGGAGGGCCGACCACTTCTTTTTCGATAACATCCTGTTTCTCAGCCACATCCTTCACGAGGACAGCCAACCTTCTGGGCGTCGCAAACCATTTCCCGCTGCCGTGCTTTATGTGTGCGTCATGGAGCGCCTTAAGGATTCCGTCAAGCAATTGTTTTGCGCCCGGCACCACCATCGATGCTGGAAGTTCCTCAGTCCCAATCTCTATCAAAAGGTCTCTTGCCATATCGGCGCAAATTATACGGTCATCCTGAGTCAAATTGAAGGTGCACATTGGTTTCCATATGCATTGTGAGACTGAGCGGTGGGGATTTTCGGTCAATCAATCATTAACTGGCCGACCACGTGCGGATCGCCAGCACAGAGAGCACGGGACACGCCTGATGTTGAGTCATCCAGCAAACTTTATAATTTCCAGCATGTCCGGAATGATTGCGTATCTTGCCATAATTTCGCAACTTGTCATCGGAAACGTGAAATTTGTCGGCAACCGACATTTCAGTTACCGCGTGCTGATGAGGGCCACGGGCCTCAAGAAGGGCGGCGAATACCGGGAGCTGCTCGTGAAAAGCGGCGAACTCAGGCTCAGAAGTTTCTACACGGACAAAGGATTTTTCCACTTCAGGGTGGATTCCACGAAGATACTGCAAAGACGGGGCAAAGTGACCATAATTTACTACATTTTTGAGGGCAAACGGGCGGTTATCGGCGACATCGACATCGAGGGGGCGGAGGACAGG
>JAMOPK010000317.1 GCA_027064565.1 Caldifarciminota bacterium
GTTCCTCGCGCGGAAACTCAACATCTCAACGACCCTCGGAAGTGTGCTGGACATCACCGGCGACCGCATCGTCGAAAACGTGCTCTGGATCGTTCTATCCGACCTCAATCTCATCCCTGTGTGGATCCCCATCGTGGTGGTGTCACGGGGGATCATGACGGACTCCGTGAGGAACTATGCGCTCAGATACGGCAAAACCGCTTTCGGCAAAACCACCATGATGCGGACAAAGCTGGGGAAGTTCCTGACAGGCTCCCCGATAATGCGAACCTCCTACGCTGTGATGAAGGGCGTCACGTTCACGCTCCTCATCATCGTCTCCGTGCTCAACCAGTTCTGGCGACTCATAGGACATCCGGAGCTGAGCAAATACACCCCTCAGATTCACTCCGCCGGCCTGATTTTGGCGGTTTTGACCGCCGCAATGTGCCTCATCCGGGGCATCCCTGTGATCATCGAGGGCTTTGCGTTTATCAGGGAAATGGAAGAGCAGAAGGAATGAGACCGGACGCCGCCATCTTCGACATCGACGGCACCCTGCTCCCGATGTCGCTGGAAAGAATGTTGGTAGCCTGCATGTTGAAGCACAAACTCGTCTCATGGGGCGTGCTGGTCAAGCGGATCGCATCGCTGGCCTTGAAACCCGGCGGAAAGAAGCGCTTTCTCATCAACAAGTTTTACCTCAAAGAGCTGGATGTCGAACGGGTGGAAAACCTGCTGGAAAAGGGGTGCTGGGAGGAAATTCGAGGGCGTTTCTTTCCCACAATGCTCAACATAGTCGGCCTGTTCCGTGAGACAGATGTGCCGATCATCCTGCTCAGCGGCACCATTGACGTGATGGCGAAGCGGGTTGCCGCCATGACGGACGCTGACCTTGTGATCTCCTCCAGACTTGAGGTCGTGGACGGTAAGTTCACCGGCAGAATTCAGGGGATATACCCGTATCGGGAAGGCAAAGTTCAGCTTGCTGAGCAAATCATCAGCGCCAGCGGCTGGGATTGGGCGCGGGTCTGGGCCTTTGGCGACAGCGGCTCAGACATCCCTCTGCTCACGCGCGTGGGCAATCCCGTGGCCGTCAATCCGTCAAAGGAGCTGAGGAAGCTGGCCCGCCGAAACGGCTATCTCATCATCGACGCCGGGCCGCGGTTCTGGCTGCCATTCAGGCAATGAAATCGGGCGGCAGAACCTTGACCGGCGACAGGCTGTCCCACCTGAGGTATCCAACGCCTATGAACCTGCCATCGGGCTTGTAAACCCTCACGTGCTCGAAACTCCTTGCGTCGGGCGATTTTCGCAGGATGCCCGCTATCCCGACCTGCGTCCCGTTCTGGAAATACCTCGCCGCCTTCTCCTTCAAAATGACCTCTTTGAGGTGCGATAGCCCTTCGTCGATCTTCAAAAGGGCGGATTTCAGCCTTTCCACATCGGCATCCAGCGGCACAGCGTCCTCGACACGGAAATGGCCGACCCTCGTCCGTCTCAGTTCCTTGACCACGCCGTAAGTCCCCAACTTTTCCCCGATGTCCCTTGCGAGCGAGCGGATGTAGGTGCCCTTGGAACACACCACGCGTATCATGAACTCGTCGCCGGCCAATCCGAGGAGTTCGATCCGGTGTATCCTCACCCTGCGCGG
>JAMOPK010000318.1 GCA_027064565.1 Caldifarciminota bacterium
CCACGATGGGGTTATTGGCACGGACGATGATGTCATTGTGCTCGCCTACGTCTCAATCGGCGAGGTGAGTAACGGTAACATCACCGGAAACGGGATGGGGCCGTGTTACTACGACGATCAGGGGGATTCAATAGTCTATGAACACCGGGGTTATGCCTCTTTCTACCTCGATGACCGAGATCATGACGGTTATCCCGATCGTAACGGCGCATGGGGCAGCTACTACGTCAACGCAGGTGACACGACGTGGTGGAATTTCGTTGAGTCGGAAGCCGATGCCGCATTCGCCAAAGGTGCCGATGGGCTGTTCCTCGACACGATAGACACAGCCTCGCCCTGGGGAAATTACGGCTGGACGGCTCACGGGATGTCAACCCTGATCCAGCATCTGCGTGACAGGTATCCCGACAAATACTTCATGGCGAATCGAGGCCTGTTCTACTTTGACCCGCATCAACCGGCATTCGCATGGAACATCAGGCCTTTCATCAACGGCGTTATGTTTGAATGCTATTACACCGAATGGGATTGGAACAACAACAGGGGCATCGTGAGTCCGTATTTCTCGAACAACAGGGACTACTGGGCATATTACATCAATCAGCAGGCGCACCAGAGCGACGGGTTCACAGTCTTCGCCCTCGATTATCTGAACCCGGAGCAGTCGGACTATGAGACCTTACTCGCCAATCAGATACAGGTGACCATAGTCGATCAGGGCTGGGTTGACTACGTGTCGGAGATATACCTCGATGACATTTACTACGGCGTTTTCCACCACCATCCGGACGGCGACCGCAACCCTCCGACGTGGGACAACGTCATCGGACTCGGCCTCATCAGCTCGGAAAGCACATCCGTGACCCTGAGATGGGGAACGGCCTCAGATCAGAGCGAACCGGTGAGGTTCAACGTTTATTATTCTCAATCTGAGTTTAACGACCCTTCTGAGGCAACCGATACCATCAGGCACGTGAACGCAATCAATGACCCTTACGGTAACTATGTCTGGCGCTACACCATCCACGGACTCAGCCCCAACACCACCTACTACTTCATGGTGAGGGCAGAGGACTCCGCCAACCCTCCGCATGAGGATCAAAACCGGGTTGTCCGGTCTGTGACAACCGGCTCCGGTTCCTCATCAACGGGCATCGTGATAGACGGTGTTTTTGACGATTGGGCCACGGTGCCGTTGCTCGATACCGTCTATCCGGAAAATTCAGGGGACGCATCTTCAGCGGACGGCGATCTGGTTGATATGTGGGCGACCTCCGACACCGAAAACCTATATTTCAGCTATCAGGTGGCAGGGAACATCGATTTCAACGGGTATTTCTACCACATTTTCATCGACACGGATATGTCTCAGGCCACAGGTTATCGAGGCCCTGATGGGAACTACTCCATAGGCGCCGATTACATGGTAGAAAACGGGGGCTTATGGCATTACAGCGGCTCAGGCGGTTCCAGCTGGAGCTGGGAATCGGCAGGAAACATCCAGTATGCCATATCCGGTGACAGGATTGAGCTGGCCATTCCGCTATCCACAATCGGACTCTCACCTTCATCCGGAATCTGGGTGCTTTTCAACGACAACCTCGCCTCACCGCCCTATTCGCTGGTGGACATCGCCCCGAACGAATACACGCTCTATCACTACCCGGTAGTCGTGACATCGATCGACGAGCGTTCAGAGAAACATCCGGACACTGGCCCGGTGAGAATCGCTTTCAGTCACGGAAGGCTGGCCGTCAGGACCTCCGAATCCTCAAGGCTTTCAGTCATAGACATAGCTGGGAGAAAGGTCAAAGAGGTATATCTGGTGCCCGGGCTCAACGAGATCGAGCTGAACCTGCCTGCTGGCGTTTACATCGTGACGGCAGAAAGCGTCAGGTGGAGGGTGAGCCGCAAGGTCATCGTCCTGCGGTAGGGGCAACAACCTAAAGGTGTCTCCATAATTCACGAATTCGGTTGCTGCAATTTATCGAACTTGTTATAATTTCACCGAATTGGCGATTTTTGAAACATCGGAGGTGGAAAATGGCCGAAATGGAAGTTCTTCGCGCACTTGACGCGATTTTTGAGACTTTCAGGAACCAGATGGAAGACATGATGGTTATCGTGCCTTCCTTGAACATGTTCGAGACCGGCAATGAGGTGGTTGTCCAAGTTGCCCTTCCCGGAGTCAAAAAAGAGGATGTAAAGATCTCATTTTCCGACGGATATCTTGTGATTCGAGCCTATAGGCGGAAATTGCTTTCCGAGGAAGAATCGCCGAGGTTCCGTGTTCTCGAAATCTCATCCGGCATGCTCAGGCGGAGCATTTACATTGGAAATGAAGTCGATCCGGAAAGCGCAACCACCAGATTTGAGGATGGGATACTTGAGATCAGGTTCTCTCGCAAAAAACCGGTCAGCGTTGAGCTGGATATAAAAACGGAGGAGTAAAATGGATCAGGAAAAACCAAAAATTCCGAAAGAACTGCCTGTTTTGCCCATCAAAGGCGGTGTTGTTTTCCCCAACCTTATGGTGCCGCTCGTCCTCACCAATGAAAACTCCCAGAAACTTGTGGACGATGCACTTGCAGGGGAGCGCGTTATCGCCATCGTGACCCAGAAGGACGAGAATCAGGAGAATCCGGGACCGGCAGACCTCTACGATGTCGGGACAGCGGCGGTGATACTCAAAATGCTGAGGACCCCTGATGGCTCCATGCGCGTTCTCGCTCAGGGACTGGAAAGGATCAGGATCGATGAATACATCAGGACCGAGCCGTATCTCGTTGCAAGAGTCACCGTGCTCAAGGAGCCGGCAGTGCAAGAAGATGTGGAACTGGAGGCGCTGAAACACAATGTCCTGACAACATTTCAGGAAATCGTGAAAAACACGCCTTTCCTGCCCGATGACCTCCTCACAGTGGCGCTGAACATCAAAGAACCCGGTAAATTGGCCGACTTTATAGCCTCCTATATGCCCATCAAGATCGAAGAGAAACAGCAGATACTCGCAGAAATCAATCCCAAAGAGCGACTAAGAAAGCTGCTGCCTATTCTGAGCCGGGAACTGGAAATCATAAAACTCTCAACCAAAATCCAGCAGGAAGTCAAAAGCGAGATCGATAAGGGTCAGAGGGAATATTTCCTCAGGGAACAGCTTAAGGCCATCCAGAAAGAGTTAGGGATGACCGAGGACGAACGGGAAGCGGAGGCCAAAGAGTTCCTCGAAAAGATCGAAAAATCCGGCATGCCTGAGGAGGTCAAAGAGGTAGCCCTCAAGGAAGTTGAGCGTTTGAAGCGGATGATGATCGGCTCGCCGGAATACACGGTTGTCAGGACATATCTCGAATGGCTCACAGAACTGCCATGGAACGTGGAAACCGAGGACAACCTTGACCTTGAACGTGCCCGCCGAATCCTCGACGAGGACCATTTCGATCTTGAGAGGGTCAAAGAGAGGATCCTCGAATTCCTGGCCGTAAGGAAACTAAAAAAGGACACCAAGGGGCCGATCCTGTGCTTTGTCGGGCCGCCCGGCGTCGGCAAGACCTCACTCGGAAAATCCATTGCCCGCGCGATGGGCAGGAAGTTCATCAGGATGTCACTCGGTGGCGTGCGAGATGAGGCTGAAATACGCGGACACCGAAGGACTTATGTCGGAGCACTCCCCGGCAGGATCATTCAGGGCATAAAACAGGCCGGAACCAAAAACCCGGTCTTCATGCTGGACGAAATCGACAAGATCGGGGTGGACTTCAGGGGCGACCCGGCAGCCGCCCTACTTGAAGTCCTTGACCCGGAACAGAACAGGGAATTCGTTGACCATTATCTGGATGTGCCTTTCGACCTTTCAAAGGTGCTTTTCATTACCACTGCTAACGTCACAGCAACCATCCCCGCTCCCCTGCTGGACAGGATGGAGATCATCGAACTGCCCGGTTACGTTGACGAGGAGAAACTCCAGATCGCCCGCAACTACCTGATCCCACGCCAGAAATCGGAGAACGGACTTGACGATTATGACATTGTTTTTCAGGAAAAGGCGATCCTGAAAATCATCCGGGAATACACGCGCGAGGCCGGCGTCAGAAACCTTGAGCGCAAAATTGGCAGCATTTTCAGGAAAATAGCCAAAGAGGTCGCTTCCGGTAAGCTCAAGAAAAAGCGGATAGTTATAACACCGTCCCGTGTTGAGAAATACCTCGGTGCGCCACAATACTATTCGGAGGTTGCGGCAAGGAAGGGCGAGATCGGGGTTGTCACAGGCCTTGCATGGACACCAACCGGCGGTGACATCCTCTTCATCGAGGCGCTCAAGATGCCCGGCGGCAAAAACCTGATCCTCACAGGCCAGTTAGGCGATGTGATGAAGGAATCCGCTACCGCCGCCCTGTCCCTCGTGCGCTCAAAGGCCGAAAAATTGGGGATCGATCAGCGCTTCTACGAAAAATTTGACATCCACATCCACGTGCCGGCGGGCGCCATCCCGAAAGACGGGCCATCGGCCGGCGTCGCAATCTTCATCGCCCTTGTCTCACTGCTAAAGGAAGAACCTGTGGATCCGGAGCTTGCCATGACCGGGGAAATCACGTTGAGGGGCAAGGTCATCCCTGTCGGCGGGATCAAGGAAAAAGTGATAGCGGCCAAACGCGCCGGCATCAAACGCGTCATCCTGCCGGCATGGAACCAGAAGGACCTTGTTGACGTCCCGAACTATGTTAAGGAGAGCCTCCAATTCTATTTCATCGAAAACGTGGATGAAGCCCTGAAGATAGCTTTTGAGGAAGAGTAATCCTTGTCTCTCACAATCTAATGACTTAGAACTTCTTACAAAACAGTCTCAGGGAAATGTAAATGAAGTATCTGCCTGATTTTCTGTCGCTTACAAGGCTTTTTTTGTTGCCCTTCGCGGTTATCAAACTGTCCAATCACGATGTGCTTTCCGGTTCAATCATACTTGCACTGATGGTCGCGACGGACTTGCTGGACGGGAGACTCGCGAGGAAGTTCAAATCCACGAGCAAATTCGGGGCACTGCTCGACCACGGCGTTGACAAAATCGTGTCCATCACCCTCGCATGGGTGGTAAAGAAATACTATGGCTTTTCTTCATGGGCATTTTACCTGATCACTGGGCGTGAGATCGCACTCGTGATTGGGGGACTCTTCCTCTGGAAGACTACGGGTAGAAATCCGGGGGCCAACCGGTGCGGCAAAATAGGTGGGGCATTCCTCTTTGCCTCGCTTTATGGGTATGTGATAGACTTTCGATACAAGGAGCAGCTTCTCATCGCTGCCATTGCAATGATACTTCTCTCAACCATAAGTTACCTCGTCATGGCCGTAAAACGTTTTTTGACGGGTAGGGCCTATCAAAAAGGGAGCAACCCATAATGCTGAGAAAAACCAAAATCGTGGCCACAGTTGGCCCATCGATAAGGACGCCCGATAGAATCAGAGAGCTTATCAGATTGGGCGTCAACGTATTTCGGCTCAACATGTCGCACGGCGACCACAAAACGCACGATGAAAATGTGAAGATGATCCGCGAGGCGGAGGCGGAGCTGAAGATGCCGGTGGCGATAATGATCGACCTCTCCGGCCCCAAGATACGGGTGGGCGAGATAGCCGATGACAGGATGGAGATCCACGAGGGCGACATCGTAACCCTGACGGTGGAGAATGTGGTCGGGAAGGACGGCGTGATCCCGATCAGTTACAAGTTTCTGCCCGAGGACGTCGAGCCGGGCGACAGGATCCTGCTTGCCGATGGTTCCATCGAGCTTGTCGTTGAAAAGGTGGAAGGTAAACTCATTCGGTGCAGGGCGCGCAACAGCGGGGTCATAAGCTCGCACAAGGGCGTCAACGTTCCGAGCAAACCGCTGAGCATCCCGTCCCTGACCGAGAAGGACAAGTTGGACGTCCGATTCGCGGTTGAGCATGACGTTGACTGGCTCGCTCTCTCATTTGTCCGCAAACCTGAGGACGTCCGGGAGCTCAAAAGCCTGCTTGAAGCGTTCAACAGCGACATCAGGGTCATCTCTAAGATCGAGAAGGCCGAGGCCGTCAGGAACATCGATGCGATCCTCAGGGAGACCGATGGGGTGATGGTGGCGCGGGGCGACCTCGGCGTCGAAATCGACCTCGAACGCGTCCCGATCGTCCAGAAGATGGTGCTGAGAAAAGCGCTGAAATTAGGCAAACCCTCGATTGTGGCGACGCAGATGTTGCTGTCGATGGTGGAAAGCCCAAGGCCCACCCGTGCCGAGGTCAACGACGTGGCCAACGCTGTCTTCGAGCACGCTGACGCTGTCATGCTTTCGGAGGAGACCGCCGTGGGGAAATACCCCATGGAGGTGATAAAGACGATGGACCGCATCCTGCGCTGTGCCGAGTCCGAATACTACAGGGCCCACAACGGGCTTGCCATAGAACGGCCGACGAATGCCACGGTCGCGGATGCCATCAGCCATGCGGCCTGCATAATGGCCGCGGACCTCAAAGCATCCTGCATCGTCACTCCCACGCATTCGGGCTTCACGGCGAGGATGGTCTCCCGGTTCCGCCCGTTCCAGCCCATCGTTGCGCTCAGCCCGAAAAAGAAGGTGGTTAGACAGCTGTGCCTGACCCACAACGTCTTCCCGGAAGAAATCTGCGAAATGGAATCGACCGACAGGATGTTCTCACGGGCCTCGGAGATCCTCGCTGAGTGCGGATACGTCAAACCCGGAGATACAGTCATAATCACGGCCGGTGTGCCCCTGAACATGCCAGGGACAACGAATCTGCTGAAGGTTCATAGGGTTGTGTGAAGGCTCAGGCCTGATTTTTCGCCGGCTTCACTCCGGAAAAGCGGAGTTTCCAGACGAGCCAGAACGCCTCCCAGACGATTTTTCGGGACATCTTCGATGCCCCGGCCCTGCGTTCGACGAAAATTATCGGTATCTCTTTGATCCTGAACCCGTGCTTCCATGCGAGAAAATTGACCTCTATCTGGAAGGCATAGCCGTCGGAGCGGATGTTATCGAGCCCAATGGTCTCAAGCACTTCCCGCCGAATGCACTTGAATCCGCCGGTCAGGTCACGGATCGGCACACCCGTCACTTTGCGGGCATAGATGTTGGCAAAATAGGACAGGATCAACCGCTCGAGAGGCCAGTTCACAACGCTTATCCCGTTGGTGTAGCGGGAACCAATCACGAGGTCATAATCCTCCGCTGTTTTCAGGAGGCGCGGAATGTCGCCGGGATCGTGTGAGAAGTCCGCATCCATCTGCACCACGGCGTCGTAATCCCTCTCAAGCGCCCATTTGAAGCCGGTCACGTAGGCTGTTCCGAGTCCGAGTTTGCCGGGCCGGTGGATCACATGAACGCGAGGGTCCTCGCTGGCCATCTCATCGGCTATCAGGCCTGTTCCGTCTGGCGAATTGTCATCCACGATCAGGAGATCCACATCGCTGGCCGATTCAAATATGGCCTGCACCAGATCACGGATATTTTCCCTTTCATTGTAAGTTGGAACGATTACAAGCGATTTCATAGGTTGCTTAGAATAAACTGAAAGTGCGGATACTTCAAATGCTGCATATCATCCTGACCACCAGAGTGTTGTGACCATTCGGCAAACTCGGCCATCCATCGGTTTCTGCCGGGCAATCCCATTCGCCCGATGTAACGGCAAAATCCATGCAACCTGAAAATCTTAGCCATTATACTACAACACAAACGGAGGTTGGAGATGAAACTCAGACATGTATTTGGCCTGTTTTTCCTTGCCATGGTTCTGGTGATAGCCGCCTGTCGAAAGGGCGAGAAAAGTCCCGCCTCAGGCAAGGCCGACCTGACCATCTGGGAAAGCTACAACGATGAGGAACACAGCGTGTTCATGGCCATAGTTGACAGTTTCGAGAAGAAGACCGGGCTGAAGGTGAAGGTCCAGCGTGTGCCGTTTGACGGGATGGAGCAGAAACTCCTGACGGCGATAGCGACGAAAAACGTTCCTGACCTTGCGAGGGTGGACTACGCCTTCACAGCGGTTCTGGCGTCCAAAAACGGCGTTGAGCCGATAGACGACCCATCGCTTGACCCGCTGATCGGACAGCTGTCCAAAGCCGCACTTTACGGCAACTACTACAACGGCAAGCTCTGGGGGCTTCCCGACCAGACCACATGCATCGCCCTTTTCTACAACAAAGACCTTTTCCGCGAGGCCGGCATAAGTTCCCCTCCGAAGACATGGGAAGAATTCGTGGAAGTGGCAAAAAAATTGACGAACCCGGAGAAACAGATATGGGGCTTCGCCATGCGGAATACCCTCTGGTGGACATTCCCGTTTTTCTTCACTTACGGGGCAAAATTCCTTTCGGACGACGGCAAGAGGTGCCTTCTGGATTCCCCGGAAGCCATTGCCGGGTTCTCGTTCAAGGTTGACCTTTATCGGAAATACAAAGTCGAAGCCGGGGCATGGCAGAGTGGTGCGATTCCGCCTGACGCAGGCTTCCGAAACGGGAAATACGCCATGATTCTGGACGGCCCATGGTCGATCAAGTCGCTGAACGAACTGGGGTTGAACTACGGCGTTGCGCTCATACCCGCCGGCCCGGCCGGCTCAGCGACCTCCATCGGCGGAACCAACATGGTGATCCCGGTCGGAGCCGCCCACAAGGAAAAGGCAATCGAGTTCCTCAAGTTCCTGCTTTCGCCTGAGATGCAGGCTTACTGGGCCAACCAGTTAGGTCAGATCCCCGTCAACACAGCCGCATT
>JAMOPK010000319.1 GCA_027064565.1 Caldifarciminota bacterium
CTTCGTCACCAGGGAACTCATATTCATTCAGAAGGTCGCGAACTTCCATCTCAACGAGGTCGATAATCTCAGGATCATCGACCATATCGGTCTTGTTGATGAAGACGACGATGTAAGGAACGTTCACCTGACGGGCGAGCAGCACGTGCTCACGTGTCTGCGGCATGACGGAGTCGGTAGCGGCGACCACGAGGATAGCGCCGTCCATCTGAGCGGCACCGGTAATCATGTTTTTGATGTAGTCAGCGTGACCGGGGCAGTCGATGTGCGCGTAGTGGCGTTTCTCGGTCTCATACTCGATGTGTGCGAGCTGGATCGTCACGCCACGAGCTTTTTCCTCAGGCGCCTTGTCGATCTGATCGTAAGGCACATACTCAGCCAGTCCCTTCAGGGACAGATACTTGGTTATAGCAGCAGTGAGGGTGGACTTACCGTGGTCCACGTGTCCGATCGTTCCCACATTCAGGTGGGGTTTCTTCCTCTCGAATTTCTGCTTGCTCATAATGCTCACCTCCGAGTTTTCCTCTCTTGTTTTATCACCCGCCGTCCATCAGACAAAGCGGGATATCCGTTAGTCCATCAATACAAAAACAGGGCCTTCACCTCTTCCTCAGGGACAGGCGCAAAATAAGCCACCCTCATCTGGTAGCTCACATGCCCCTGAGTCAGGGCCTGAACAGTGTTCGAGTAACCGAACATTTTGCGCAGAGGTGCCCTGAACCTGACCCTCTGCACGGATTCACTTATGTTTTCTATGCTTACGAGCTCTCCGCTCCGAATGTTAAGGTCACTTATTATACTGCCAACAGACTCCGCTGGCACATATACATCCACCTCGACGTAAGGTTCGAGGAGGATCGGGCCGGCACTGTCAAACGCCTGCCTCGCTGCTCTGTAAGCCGCTATGCGCGTCCCGGCAGGGGTGTAGTCGGTGCCATAACCCACTTCCAGCACTTCGGCAACCACATCCGTCACGGGGTAACCCATCAACGGGCCGCTGGCCAGCACCTCCTGGATGCCGATCTCGACAGCACCAAGTCGCTCCTCATCAATGACATCCCTGATTTCCACCGGGATGATGATCCTGTTGCCGGCACCGCGTGGGTTGGGTGCAATTCTCAGCTTGACATATCCCTTATGAAGCATGCCGCCCAGCTCTTCTTCGACAGCGACAGCGGCCTCCGCCTCATTTGATATGGTCTCCCTGTAAGCCACCTGAGGCTTGCTGGGACGCACATCCAGTTTGAAATCGCGCTTGAGCCTATCCACAAGAATTTCGAGATGGAGTTCCCCCATCCCGGACACAACGGTCTGCCCGGTCTCCTCATCGACCCGGTATTTTATCGTCGGGTCTTCCCGGGCCACCCTTGAAAGCGAATCCATCAACCTGTCCTGATCCTTCAGGCTCTTCGGCTCAACGGCGATTGTAACGACAGGCTCGGGAACGGTTATGCCCTCAAGCACTATCGGATGTTCCGGATCGGTCAACGTGTGACCCGTCGTCACCTGTGAACTCAGTCCCGTAACGCCGACGATGTCTCCGGCATAGGCAACCTGAAGCGGCTCCTTTTTGTTCGCATGGAGCCTGTAAACCTTCTGCACTCTCTCAATCCTTCCAGTAAGAG
>JAMOPK010000320.1 GCA_027064565.1 Caldifarciminota bacterium
CGGACTGAGTGCATGGGTTCAGTTTTTCATCCTGAGAGCCGGCAGTTCGAGGCTTTTTGGCTTCAAGAAGGAACACCTTGCATCGCTGGCGAGGCTCCTGCTCGTCAATCTGGTAGCCTCATTGGCGGCCCTCTATTCGATCGCACATCCGCATCTGGGGCTGAAATTGAGGTGGTTGCAGGACATCGCTGCTTTCGGCGTTGCCTACGCGGTGATGTTTGTGCTGGTCGTGCCTGAGTGGAAATCCATTTTGAGGGTCAGAAAATAAAAAATGGGCCGTGCAGGATTCGAACCTGCGACCCCCTGATTAAAAATCAGGTGCTCTGCCACCTGAGCTAACGGCCCTTTTTGAAGCGGCTCAATTATAATTGTCGTCCTTGACACAGTCAACCCGCTGTGTTACCTTAAAAGCCTTCCGTGAGAGAAAATTAAGGAGGCGATACTATGGCTCACAAGAAAGGAATGGGAAGCACTAGAAACGGAAGAGACTCTATTTCCAAAAGGCTTGGCGTTAAAAGATATGCGGGGCAGATCGTGAAACCGGGTCAGATTCTCGTCAGGCAAAGAGGCACGAAATTCCATCCCGGTTACAACGTGAAGCGTGGCGGCGATGACACCCTTTTTGCCGTGGCTGAAGGCGTTGTGAAATTTGAGCACAGGAAAAACAGAACCTACGTGTCGGTCTATCCAGTTGAACAATAAACTTTGAAAAAGCTCTCCCTTCTTTTTATCCTTCCTTTGATTCTCCTTGTTGGAGGTTGTTACAACCCGTTTTATCCGAAAACCGAGGAGGGAGAGCTTATTCGTCCGGTCGAGCCGGAACTGGTCATCGACAACCTCGTAATGGCGTTTAATTCGAGGGATATCGTCGGTTATGTGAACTGCCTCGACCCGGATTCCTTCCGTTTTTTCTTCGATTCCGCAGAAGACTCCATTGAGGAAATCCTCCGTCAGAACCTTGGCCTCGACAGCCTTTACTGGGGGCTTGAGGAGGAGCGTTTTTCGACGGAAGCGCTTTTCAGCTCGGTCAGTTATCTCTACCTTGAGATGATCTATGTCGGCGGTTTCAGGCCGAGCGACGACAGGGCTGTCCTTTACTACGATTATCACCTTGAGATTGTGCCTTCGCCTGAACGAAAACCGATAGAGGGCCGTGCTTACTTTATACTAAAAAGACACGATAACGGCCTCTGGTTCATTCTGGAATGGCATGATTTTACTTACGGGTAAAAAGGAGACAGGGATATGTTGAAAGGAAAAGTTATAGTGCTGGATCCGGGACACGGCGGGGATGCCACCGGAGCGATAGGCCCCAGCGGGCTGATGGAGAAGGATGTCAACCTCTCGGTTGCGCTTATCCTATCGGAGATGTTGAAAGCCGCCGGGGCGACGGTTCTGCTCACCAGAGACGGCGATTACGATGTCCCCCTTGCGGACAGGGTCAAGTTTGCCGTGGAGAAAAAGGCCGATGCCTTTGTTTCCATCCATCACAACGCCAATGCAAGGAGGGACGCATCGGTTAACAGGACTGAAATCTACTGCGTTTTTGAGATGGATTCTCCCTCGTTTGACCTCGGTTACCTTCTTTTTTCCAGCTTTCAGAAACATTTAGGGTTGCCCAC
>JAMOPK010000321.1 GCA_027064565.1 Caldifarciminota bacterium
CACATGGGGCATGATGACACTCCTTTTTATGGGGCAGTGGAACCCGCCCTCAGGGCGTTTGACCAGCCTGAACCTGATAAAATAGAGTTCCCTGCCGGCCTCAAGCCATTTCTGAGCGTATTTCGTCCGGGGATAGGACTCCGGCAACCCGACCCGATAACCGTTCGGGAATTCCGTTGCGAAATAACCGCTTGATACCATGTTCTCGATGGCAAAGTCACGGAACTCAGGGTTATCGGTCGCAAGTGCCACGAATCCGTTTTCCGACAGCCTGTCAGCGAGGATGTGTGCGAACTCGGACGTGAAAAGTCGCCTCCGGGCGTGTCTCTTCCGCGGCCATGGATCCGGGAAATTGGAATAGACCGCATCGATCTCTCCGCGTCTGAAAAGGCATCCGAGAGCGATGAAGGCGTCAAGGGGCAGCAGCCGAACGTTCCACAGCCTTTTGCTTTTCAGCTTATTCGCCGCTTTTCTGACGAACTCATAGGCTATCTCGATGCCCAGGAAGTTCAGTTCCGGCCTTTGCTCTGCAAGAGCGAAAAGAAATCGGCCGTCACCGAAACCGATTTCAACATGGATCGGAGCGTGACGGCCGAATATCGAATCCCAGTTACTCGGTATCCTCAGGCTTTGTAGCTTCAGGATTGTATTCAATGCTGCGTCCGGCCTCATCCACTATCATCCTGAACCGATCGAGGTAGTCGTCAAGGTAGATGTAGTTGTCACATGCATCCCTCAGCTCTTTGGAGCTGGCTTCACGGAAGACAGCGTTTTCCACGATCTTGCCCTGATGCTTGATCTCCTCGACCACTTCCACGAAATCGCTGTCACCGGAGAGCAGGATTGCCACGTCGTAAGCGTTATGGAATGCGAGGCTGAGCATGTCGGACGCAATTCTGACATCCACACCCTTCTCGATGAGCTTCCTCATCGGGCCATCCGGACAATGGATCGTCTTCCACTTGAGCATGGTTATCTTCAGGTCGATGTTGATGTTGTGCTTGCGGCAGATCTTCTTGATCGTGTCCGCAAAGTTCATCTGGGATTCATAGCCGGCTGGATCATATTCCTTCGGGGGGACAGGCAGGTAGTAATAGACCCTGATGAGTCGCCTTCCCCTCGTGATGAACTTAAAGAGCTTCACGTAGTCCAGCCGGAGCTTCTCGCCCCACTCTTCTCCAATATTTTTGAGTGAGGTGTATAGGTTGGAGCCGTCGACAAATATCATAACTCTGTCCACAGCAACACACCTCCTTTAAACTTTTTTAAGTTTGCCTTCAAGAGGCACCCCTGTGCCTCAATGGTTTCTCCTATTTCTCCTGTCATCATGACTGTTCCTGTGACCTGGTCTTTTCTTGTGTTTTCCATCTTTCTTCACCACCTTCTGGACAGGGCCTTCAAGGACAGCTTTTCGGGAAAGTTTTATCCTTCCAAGATCGTCAATATCAATGACTTTCACAAGGACCTTATCGCCAACGTGAAGGATGTCCTCCACGTTTTTGACGCGTTTGACGTCCAGCTCAGAGATATGAACGAGTCCCTCTTTTCCGGGCAGGATCTCAACAAAGGCGCCGAATGGGGCAATCCTGACCACTTTCCCCATGAACACCT
>JAMOPK010000322.1 GCA_027064565.1 Caldifarciminota bacterium
GAATTGCCTAAACTAAAATATGCCTCGATCGATGTTGAATTTATGGCGATTGAGCGGTTGAACCTACCTTTTTACAAGGGTTCGACCCTTCGAGGTGCATTCGGTTGGGCTTTCAAGAAAGCAGTCTGTGTCACGCGGGAATACAACTGTGGCGCATGTCCGATCTACGATAAATGCGTCTATCCCTATGTGTTTGAAACCCCTGCAATCGATTCGGACGGTGTTCCGCAGAAAGTGCCTTATGCTCCTCACCCTTTCGTGCTTGTGCCGCCCCCACCTGACAGTTCCGAGATACTTCCCGGTGAGAGCATCAGGTTCGGCTTGACGTTGATAGGCAATGCAGTCCCGTTTTTGCCTCATTTCCTGCTCGCGCTGGACATAATGGCTAAAAGTGGACTGGGAAAGGAACGGCGAAAGCTCACCCTTGTCAGGACGTTTCAGGGGGATGCTCTCCTTTCAGCAGGAACCAGGCTCCTGAAAGAGCCCAAAGTCAAGAACCTCGATGAATTTAACTCTCCCATTGAGCGCGTGAACGTTCTAAAATTGAGATTCATATCCCCCCTCAAACTGATCAGCAAGGGCAAGATAGTGCGTCAACCCGACATGGAAACACTTCTGAGAAGCACACGCAGAAGGCTAAGGTGGCTGACCCTTTTCCACTCGGAAACGCCATGGGATGCCGAAAAGGCCTGTCCTTTAGAAGGGGCTGAACGTATCAAATTGGTCCACAGTGAAATCCGCGATTTTGAAGTTGTCCGCTATTCAAACCGGAAAAGACGCAGGATGGAATTTAAGGGCATCATTGGGGAGGCCATTTACGAAGGGCCGATAACTTCGTTCATCCCGCTCCTCAGAGCCGCCGAGGTAATTCATATCGGTAAAGCCACGTCGTTTGGGTTCGGAAAAGTAGAGATCGAGCCTTTGAATACGAAGCAATAACGACTCGCTGATTTCAATGGCGGAACTTTGGCACGCTTTTTGTTTTTAAAGGAATTGAACAGGAGGACATGATGGATGAACAGTTGGAATTAACCATCGGAGCTTTGCTCCACGACGTGGGTAAGGTGGCGCAAAGGGCGTCACCCGATGTGGACCACGCGAAGGCGGGCTCAAAGGTTGTGAACTCTCTACCGTTACCCCTCGACGGGGTTGCACCTATCGTTTTGCACCACCACGATCCCGACGACATCCTAACAGCGATCGTCCACGAGGCCGATCTGCTTGCTTCAGGCGGCGTTAGCCACAAAGAAGATGGACTCCAGCCCGACGAACTGCTCAAACCCCTCTTTTCGGTCTTCAACTCCATTAAACTCAATAGACACACCGATAGAGAAGCTTCCGAACCTCTGGCTTATCCCCCTGTCCCGATAGGAGACACCATCATTTTTCCCGAAAAATCGCCAGAAGTATCAGCTGAAAACTACAAAAGACTGTTAGATGGGTTTCTCCAGTTTGTCGGATCAGGCAACCGCTCCGACCCCTTGAGACTCCTGCTTAACGGTGCCGAGAAGTTCTTTTCAATGATTCCAGCTGAAGTCGATGAACCCCAGCCTGACGTGTCCCTTTTCGACCACCTGAAACTAACTGCGGCAATCGCCGTCTCAATCTACGAATACCTGAAAGGGAACGGCAAGCTCTCGGTCGAGATGGTGAAGGACAAGGGAACCCCCATGTTCCTGCTTGTTGGCGGTGATCTCTCCGGGATTCAGGACTTCATATACTCCGTATCCTATCAGGCCGCACTCAAAGGCCTGCGAGCAAGGTCATTCTATATCTGGATACTTCTGGAGCATTTTATCCGAACTCTGTTCGACAGGTTGTCCATCCCTCCGACCAATGTTATTTACATCGGCGGCGGAAGCTTTTATCTCCTACTGCCCAACACAGAAAGGGTGAAAACAGTCATCGAAGAAAGGCAAAAGGAATTCAACAGGTGGCTTCTCAGGGAACACGAAGGCCGTATATTCCTCGCAGTTGACTCTATTGCATTAAACGGCAACGCCCTGACCGATGGAAAGATAATAAGCAGCGCATGGCGCAAACTCACCATCAGACTCGCCGATCAGAAGGACAGGAAGTTCCACCAGATGATGGACGAATCCATGTTCCAGCCAGAGGAGATGGAAAATCGCGCTGTTTGCCCGGTCTGCGGCAAGGTCTTTATGGCTCAGGAGGCCATGAAGGTTGAGGGCGAAAGTGAGCGGGGGCTATGCCCAGTATGCTATAGTTTCGAGAAAGTATCCTCTAAGCTCATCCAGTCGGATTACATCATTTCCTCCATCACTCTCCCGAGAGACGTTCGTGAATTCATCTACATCGAGCAACAATTCTACTGGCCATCGGACAATATCGACATAGACATCGAAGATGCTGTTGTTTATAGGGTGAACGCACTTGAGAGAGACCACATCCCGCTGTCTCTCGGCAGGTATCCGGGCAAGCCGATGGAGTTCAGCACGGTGGTCGAAAACTCCTACGGTGCACCCTATCTCGGCACACTTCGAGCTGATGTCGATAACCTGGGCCTGATATTCAGTCACGGAATTCCGGAAGAAGTCCGCACAATCGCAAAGACCGCAACCCTGTCCCGACTTCTGAGCCTGTTCTTTAAAAACTACATCAATCTGATAGCAGCTGGAGATATCCCGGACGATTTGAAGCTTAACGTCACCCCCGAACATGAGAGGAACATCGTCATTGTCTATTCCGGGGGCGATGACCTGTTTGTGACAGGGGCATGGAGCGACGTCATCGAGTTCGCCTTTGAGCTTCAGGCAGCGTTCGAGAAATTCACATGTTACAACCCATCCATAACCATATCCGGCGGCATAGTTATGACAGAGCCAAAATTCCCGATATTCCGCATAGCTCAAGTGGCGGGCGAGGCTGAGGATAAGGCAAAAAATGTCGATGGCAAAAATGCACTTACGGCTTTTGACACCACAATGAAATGGGCAGAATGGCGTAAATCCGTGCGAGAAACGCTGTCCCCGCTTCTCGAAATAGGCAAATTTGACGAGAGAAGCAAAAAATTTGTCCCCAATTTCTCCACAGGCATGATTTACAAACTGCTCGCCCTGCACGATGCGGCGTTTGGGGAGATCGAGACGGGGATGAAGCAGTCGCCCTATCTCGTGCTCCCGATCGTCGCCTATCTCCTCGGCAGATCGGCACCGCATGATAAAAAATACCTTGAGGCGTGGCTCTCATTCTCAAGCCACGCAGTATCAAAGGATTTCCAGAGCACACTGAGCTGGTTCAGGGGACTGGGCGCACCCCTGAAGTGGCTCGCCCTGCTCACAAGAGGAGGTTTCGGAGATGAGCATTGAAACATTAAAAGGGATTAACAAGCTTTCCGAATGGAAAGCAGAAGACCTCCTGAAGGAGGCACAGCTTATAGCAAAAAGCTTTAAAAGTTCCAAACTCGACACACAGCTCAGGCGCATATTTGACACCTTCAGATCCATTGAAATCGAATTCAAAAACAGCGGATTCAATCGGGATGAGCTTTTGCTCGTCAAGCCGAAACTCATCTACACCATCGCGAGAAACAAAAACCTGGCTCCCCTGCATGAGCCGCTTATGGAAGTGATAGATAAAGTCCACGATGACAAGGATTTCAGTAAGTTGATATCATTTGTAGAGGCCATCCTCGCCTATTACAAGGCGAAGGACCTCGAAAGAAGCTATAATGCCAAAGGTTATAAACAATATGAAGGCCGCAGGAGGTAATCAAAATGGGAATAGCCAAACCAATTATCGGCAAGGTAATTTTTAAGGGAATCGTTCACGCCGAGACGGCGCTCCACATCGGTGGAGGCCGTGAGAAGATCGAGATCGGCGGCATTGACAACGCCGTCCTCGTAGATCCCATCACCAAAGAGCCGTATATCCCCGGCAGTTCACTCAAGGGGAAAATGCGCTCAGTCCTCGAAAGACGGGTGGCCATCGAGAAACACCCGGATGATCCGTCGAAATTCTTTACGCGAAATGTGGGCACCTCCACCTATAAACTCTGGATACACGTCTGCGACACCGCTGAGGATGCCTACAACTGCCCGGTATGCCGCGTCTATGGCTCATCGGGCGGTGAAGGTAATCAGGGGTCAAATTTTCCCTCCCGAATCAGGGTCAGGGATGGGGTTTTCCCGAAATACACCGTGGAATGGCTCAGGAATGCCGACACTGACCTCCTGTTCACGGAACTGAAGTCCGAGAATGCACTGGACAGGGTGACAGCGGCATCCAACCCGCGCAACGTCGAACGTGTGCCCGCTGGCGCTGACTTCACCCTTGAAATCGTCTATGACGTGGAAGACCTGAGCCAGCTTGAGGAGGACCTGAAAAATATCCTGTTCTCCCTATCGGTGATCGAAGACGATTACCTCGGCGGCATGGGTTCCCGTGGCTACGGCAAAGTCAAGTTCTACTTCACCGAGGTCATCGCACGCAGGGCAGAATTTTACAAAGAGGGAACGGCGAACAGCGAGAAAATCCTATTTCTGGATGTGCCGGATGTGGATAGGAAAACACCCGAACCGCCGGATTACGATGAGTTGAAAACCACAGCCGACTTAATTGAGAGGATCAACGAGGTGGTCGAATTTTTCGAGGGAACAAATGGCTGAGCTGAAGCTCCACATTTACAAACTCAGGTTTCGGGCGCCCGTGCATCTGGGTGAGGTCGGTGTGGGTGTCGAGAAGGTGGCTGGGAAGCTTATCCATTCCGACACCCTGTGGGCCGCGATAACTCATGCATGGGCAAGACTTTTTGGAACCGATCCGCCGACAACCAACGCCCCACCGTTCAGGTTGTCCTCCGCTTTTCCGTTCAGAAACACCGAACTCTATTTCCCCATGCCAACTGGATTCCAGAACATGATCAACATGGAACTTGATCCCGCACTTTCAAAAAGGCTCAAAAAGGTGCAGTTCTTGGGACTCCCGATGCTCGAACACATCATCAACGGTGAACTTTTGACCGAACAGCATGTTGAGCGGATCATCAAGGATAGCGAACATTTGAAGCTCAACATTAAAGAGGAACTTGAGCCGCATGTTGTGTTGGGCAGAACGAACATGGCCTCGCAAATTTACTACGTCGGCTCAACATGGTTCTCGTCAACTCACTCCGATGTAGGCCTTTATTTCATGGTCAAGTTCTTCGACGAATCGCTGAAATCCCGGTTTGACGCCATCATGAATTTCCTTGCGGACGAAGGAATAGGTGGCCGCAGAACTTACGGATTTGGTAAATTTGAACCACCCGAAAGCGAGGAACTGATCCTCCATGTGCCGGATGAGCCTAACCGCTTCATGACGGTCTCCAGAATCATCCCTGAACCGGAGTTGCTCAGTCACCTCGACCAATCGAAGTATCGGCTCTACCGCCTCAAAGGCTGGGCTATGGGCATGGGTGGACAGGCCCTCAGAAAAACGGTCTGGATGATCGAAGAAGGCGCCATTTTCCCGATAGAACCGCGTGGGAAGATTGTTGATCTCACCCCATCGGACTGGAAAGCACCCCATCGGATCTATCGACATGGACTCGCTTTAAGTTTGCCAATGAGGAGGATGCCATGATCAGCGGCATTGAATCGAAAAGATACAGGTTCAAACTCCTATCCCCACTGCATATTGGCGACGGTGAGCGGCTCATTCCCTCCATGTATGCCGTGTTGGGCCGGGATATGTTCGTGGTAAGCGAGAAGAAAATGGCCGCTGCACTCAAGGAAGAAGGACTGATGGATGACTTCGTGGCCGCTTTCTCTCAGAACCCGTCAGGATTTCGGCTCGCGTCTTTTCTCATGCAACACGGCCTGCACAGCGTCAACTTCTACAGGGAGATTCAGGCTTACACTCTGAAAATCAAAGACATCAGTGGGGGCGAGGTTCTGACTTTCATAAAGGCCGCGGATAACCGCCCGTTCATCCCCGGCTCATCGGTCAAGGGTGCGCTCAGGGTCGCGGCTATCTACAAACTCCTCAAGGCCCATCCTGATGTGAAGCAGGAACTTCTTATCGACTACCTTGAAAATGAACTGGACAGGCTCAAAACTGCCGTAAGACGTGAAATCAAAAAGGCCGCAAAAAAAATCGGAAGCGTGGCTGAACAGGTCTTAAACCAGTTTAAACTATCGACAAACACACAGCTTGGCCCTAACACCGACATCTTCAGGGCCGTCGAGGTGCGGGACAGCCGATGCTTCCCACCATCGGAGCTTAGGGTCATCAAAGTGGAAGTTGTCAGGCTCAACGGCGAATCCGTCCTCTCGATAAACGTCGAGGCGCTCATGCCGGAATTTGAGTTCGACATCGAGATAGCGATAAACCACGATATCCTCAACTACTTCCGCCGTATTGAAACGCCCTTTGGTATCCCATTCTCCGAATACGAGGCGCTTCTGACCGACCCGATGAGTGCGATATCGGAGATGGTCAGCGACCTTGTGAAACACGAACAAGCCGCACTTAAGGATGAGACACTCAAGCGAAAGCTCAAGCAGGTCACTGACGGCGAGCCCAACTTCAGGTTCGGCTGGGGACAGGGAATCCTGTCGGCGACCCTCATGATGCTGTTGCCTGAACCGCTCCAGAAGCAGGTCAGGGATACGTTTTTCAAGGGGAAAAAGGATTCTGAGTTTCCACTAACACGCAAGACGCACGCAGGGACGCTGTTGGGTTTTGCGCATGTCAGTCCGGCATAAAATTCATGTCTCACAGTCGATGGGGCGGTTCGGTCCCGTCCGACCGCCCCGTTCAGGGAGGTTTGAATGTCGGTCGATACAATTGATGTGATGGTGCACCTGATTGGCGAACAGGTGATGCCCAATCTTCTGGCCGCCTTCCAGTTCAGGCCGAAATACAACATCCTGATCCACACGGAAAGGACGCTCTACGTGGCCAGAAGGCTACAGAAATCACTGGAAGACAGAAAACTCCATGCTGAACTCCGTCAGGTAGTTTCCAACGATTACATCGACATGGTCAGACTCGTATCCCGCATCGCAGAGGATTACAGGGGAAAAACCATCTGGTTCAACATCACCGGCGGCACCAAGATCATGAGCTTCGTATCCCTGATCTCGGCCATCAAAGATGACCGGATATTCCTTTACTACAACTATGTGACACAACAATTTCTGCTTTTCACACCTCGCAGGGATGACTACCCGATACTCACCACCAGAAAGCTGAACGTCAGGCTTGATATCCCCACCATCCTGACGGCACACGGCTACAACCTTGTGGAATTCAGGCGTTCGGAACCTGAAGCGGAGAGGAAACTCGCAGAATTCATCGGCCGAAATGCCTACCGACTCCTCGACAGGTGCAATCTGGGAGGCTGGAGCGGGAATTTCCTGCAGATGGTGCTCAGAAATTACCCCAAAATATGCTCGGAATCCGTGAAGGGCATAGTTGAGACCATAAGGGAGATGGTGGGTGAGATCAAACCGCCTGTGAATAATTTTCTGCAGGGCCTCTGGCTCGAACATTACGTTTTCCAGCAGCTCAGCCCGCTCATGGATCAGGCGTTCTACAACGTCAAAATTGTAAGCGAGGGCGGCGTCAGCAACGAAATCGATTTCCTTGGCGTCCGAAAAAACAGGCTATATGTCGTTTCGTGCAAAGTGGTGCGCAAAAAAGCGACCAGTGTTTACAAGGACCACATTGCTGAGCTGGACGTCCTGTCGAAGCTTATGGGCGGAACGTTCGCACGTAAGGCACTCGTGACGGCAACCAGAATCGGCAGAGGCTCGGCGACAAGGAGACGTGCACATGAGTATGACATCCGGGTGTTCGACATTTCGACGTTCAGAAACCTGAGAAGGCAGTTTGCCCGTGCCTTTAATCTGAGAAACTGAGGTGGTGAATGTCCGTTCTCTATTTGATGGAGCAGGGCCTTACGGTCGCCCGAAAGGGTGAGCGGCTTGTCGTTCTGAAAAGCGGAATCAGGGTCAAAAGCGTGCCTATCCACATGGTCGAGCGGGTGATCGCTTTTGGCAATATCAACTTCACAGCACCGGCCCTTGATCTGATTATGCGTAACGGCGTGCCTGTGGCGTTTCTGTCCATAAGATGGCGGCTTAAAGGTATCCTTGAACCGCCACGTTCTCCGGACATAGCCATCAGATATGCCCAGTTCCGAAGGTTCTCATCGGCAGGTTTTTGCCTCAAAATCGCCCAGGAAACCGTCAGGGCAAAAATCAACAATCAGCTTAACGTCCTCAAACGCCTGTCCAAAAATACAGGGCTGGATTTCTCGAAGGAAATGCGGAAAATGCGCAGGATTACTGGAAAGATAAACAACATCGGTGAGCTTAAAACACTGCTGGGAATCGAGGGCGAAGCATCTCGGATATACTATCGGGCTTTCCTGTCGGTTTTCCCTGAGGAATTGAGCGGCGGCAAACGGCGAAAACATCCCCCTGGTGACCCGGTGAACAGCCTGCTTTCCTTCTCCTACACCCTCCTGACGTGGGAACTCTTTTCCATCCTCAGAGCGCACGGATTCGACCCATATCTCGGGTTCTATCACAAATTCAGGCATGGTCGCCCTGCACTTGCGCTTGATATGGTGGAACCCTTCAGGGCACCGATTGCCGATAACCTCGTCTTCGACTTCATAAACCATGACGCTGTCTCCGCCGGGGACT
>JAMOPK010000323.1 GCA_027064565.1 Caldifarciminota bacterium
AGCCGGCGTCAGGGAGCTGGAGCGTGTGATCTCCCGTGTCCTCCGTAAAGTGGCACGCAACTACGTGGAGAAAGGCAGAGGCGCTAGGATAACCGCCAATAATCTCGAAAAATATCTTGGCAAGCCGAAATACCGCAAGAAAGAGGCCCTCAAGGTGTTGCCCATCGGTGCCGCACACGGACTCGCATGGACGACTTACGGCGGCGAAATCCTGAAGGTGGAAGTTGCCGTGATGCAGGGCAAAGGTGGGCTGGATCTCACTGGACAGCTGGGCAATGTTATGAAGGAGTCCGCAAAGGCCGCACTGAGCTACATAAGGTCACATTATCGGCGCTTCAACCTGCCTCAGGACTTCTATTCGAACGTTGACATCCACCTGCATGTGCCTGAGGGCGCTATTCCGAAGGATGGGCCTTCGGCCGGCGTTGCAATCCTTGCAGCCATGATCTCGGCCCTTACCAGAACTCCTGTGCCCGGGGAGCTCGCTATGACTGGCGAGATAACACTCACCGGCGAAGTGCTGCCCGTCGGCGGACTTGAAGAGAAGATCCTCGCTGCCAAACGGAGCGGTATCAAAAAGGTCATCATCCCGGCAGCCAATCGACCTGAGATTGAGGAAATGAAATCCGAGATCAAGGAAGGCATCGATATCGTCTTTGTCGAAACCCTCGACGAATTCGTCAGCAAGGTTTTCCCTGAGAACGCATGGGCGAGCATCGGCAACGTTAAAGGCAAGGAATACGCCGCATGGATTGGCATGCAATAAGATAGGCTGTCCCTGCGAGTTATTGAACTTTCATTGGGTGTGGCAGGATGCCACACCCTTTTGTTTTTCAAAGTTGCATGACCAGCTGAATTTCAGTAATATTTGCATGGTCTCGAAATCAGGAGGTGGTTTATGGCTGAGAAAAAAAGGCTTTCTCGCGAGGAAGCCAGAAAAAGGATCGAGGAACTCAGGGAATTGATCAATTACCACAACTATCGTTACTATGTCCTTGATTCTCCGGAAATTACAGATGAGGAATACGACGAGCTTTTCAGGGAACTTGTGGAGCTGGAGCAGATGTTTCCCGAATTCATCACGCCCGATTCCCCCACCCAGCGTGTCGGAGCGCCGCCCCGCAAAGAGTTCGGCGAGGTTAGACATACCATCCCCATGCTTTCGCTTCAGGATGCCAGAAACGAGGATGAGCTTCGCGAATTCGATCAGCGCGTCAAACGTCTGCTTGGATTGCCGCAGGATGCCGACATCGAATACATGGCGGAGCCAAAATTCGACGGCCTGTCCTGCGAGATAGTTTATGAAAACGGGCGTTATACCCTGGCTTCCACCCGTGGCGACGGTGTTGTTGGCGAAGACGTGACCCCAAACGTCAGGACGATACGCTCGGTTCCGATGAGGTTGCTTAAGCCCAAAGACCTGCCGATCCCGAAGCGGATAGAGGTGCGCGGTGAGGTCCTCATGCGCAAGGATGATTTTGAGAAGCTCAATCAGGAGCTTGCTCGGAAGGGTGAAAAGACGTTTGCGAATCCCCGAAACGCTGCTGCGGGTTCCCTGAGGCAGCTTGACCCCAACATCACGGCTCAGCGCAAACTGGATTTTGTGGCCTGGGGCGTTGGCGTCGTGGAAGGCGTTACTTTCAAAAAGCAGTCCGAAATCCTGGATGCCCTCGAAAAATACGGCTTCAAGGCGTCAAGGCCGAGAAAGGTTTGCAAAAACATCGACGAGGTCATCGAATACTACCGTGCTATGGAAGCACAGCGGGAATCTTTCGTATATGAGCTGGACGGCATCGTTGTTAAAGTCAACGACCTGAGCCTGCACGAGAAGTTAGGCCAGACCTCCCGTTCGCCGAGATGGGCCATTGCCGGTAAGTTCGCGCCCCGCCGCAAGACCACCAGGATCATCGACGTGGTTTACAGCGTCGGCAGGACGGGCACCATCACCCCGGTCGCCATCCTCGAACCGGTTGAAATAGGCGGGGTTATTGTATCTCGTGCTACCCTCCACAACTTCGACTTTGTCAGATTGATGGATGTCAGGATCGGGGATACGGTCATCGTTCAGCGTGCCGGGGATGTGATCCCTGAAATCGTCACCGTCATCAAGGAGAAGCGGACAGGCAAGGAAAAGCCCATTCAGCCGCCTGAGAAATGCCCGGTCTGTGGCGCCGATGTGGTCAAGGAAGGCGCTTATTACCGATGCGTCAACATCTCGTGTCCGGCGAGGCTGGTGCAATCCATCATCCACTTTGCTTCGAGGCGGGCGATGGACATCGAGGGGCTTGGCGAGAAGACTGCAAGGCTGCTTGTTGATCGCGGACTCGTCAAAGACCTTGCCGACATTTTCTACCTCAAGAAAGAAGACCTCCTGAAGTTGCCGGGTTTTGCCGATAAGTCTGCTCAGAACCTGATCGATGCCATTGAAAGGGCGAAAAAGGATGTCCCTCTGTGGCGGTTCCTTTACGCGATAGGCATCCCGAACGTCGGGGAATACACTGCCAGAGTGTTGGCCGAGCGGTTCGGCACGTTCGAGAAACTCAAAAATGCGACTTACACGGAACTCCTTGAAATTGAGGGTATTGGCCCTGAGATCGCGCGGAGCATCGTGGAGTTCTTCAAGGAACCCCGCAACATTCAGGTCATCGAAAAGATGTTCAAGGCCGGGCTGACTCTGAAGGAGGTGACCGGTGCGGAGGTCAAAGAATCACCGTTCGCGGGCAAAACCGTCGTTTTCACCGGAGCGTTGAAGTCCATGACGCGCGACAGGGCCAAGGAGCTGGTCGAGATGCTTGGCGGCAGGGTCTCCAACTCGGTTTCGAGGAAGACCGACCTTGTGGTTGTGGGCGAGAATCCCGGTTCAAAATACCGCAGGGCACAGCAGCTTGGCATAGAGATGATCAACGAGGAGGAATTCCTTAAGCTTCTGCGTGAAGCCGGCATCAAGGTGTGACAGCGGCTGGAATGCGCCATTTGGATAGTTCGGTGACGAAACCGGCTGATTTGCGGCCGTGTTCCATCGATCGTAAAATTTCGGTCAAAAACAGGAGGTTATCTCATGATGGGATTGATACTTACGATGGCCATTGCATTTTCCGGGCCTGCGTTTCATGGTGACCTGTTCGTTTCATCCAATTCACCGCGATTCAACTCATTGGGATTGACCGCTTATGGCTCTTACAGCGATTCAGGGGTGTCTGACAGACGGCTTTTCCACACAGCGGTTCAGGGAGTTGTGGGACTCTCGCTTTACTCGTGGCTTGTGCCGTCGAGTCTCGAACTTGAGGGCAAAACTGCCACGGTGGTAGGACTGTGGACCCCTGTTTTCTGGACGGCGGGCCAATACATGTTTGCCAAGGCAAACGCACCGATATCGGCTGAAGAGGTGACGATGTCCGGTGCCGGCGCTTATGATGGTTTCTTCCACGGCCTGTTACTCGGGCCTGATGATGCGCCCCCACGTCTCCCATTAGGATTGAGCCTGTTGGAAAACGTCGGTGGCTTCTACCTCGCCCGTTCCACAAGACCCACCGAAGCGATGGTGATCAGGAGAGTGCTTCAGAGCATAAACGGTTACACTCAGGGCGCTGCACTTGCCGAGTTGACCAATGCAGGGAAAGATGCCACACAAAACATAATGGCCTTCCATTCCATAGCTTCGGGATACGGTTCTTACCTCGCTTCAGTTGCATTTCAGGATACCCTGACGACTCAGGGCGACGCCATTTTCGAGTATGTCTCGGCCACCACGCTGGGCGTTTCCAGTTTCATGTTTTTCCTCCCGGAAAACGATGAGAAACTCAGCTCCACCGCCTATCTGATCGGCAATTATGCCGGCTATGGACTCGGGCTTTTGATGTCACAGAAACGTGACATAAGCGTTGGAGGCGCGTTTGTGACGGCGGTTGTGCCGCCGCTCGTCAACGGACTTCTGGCCGGCACACTCATCCTTGTCGATGCACAGCCGGAAACCGTCGCCAGAGTGGAAGGAATCCTCCTTCCGCTGAGCGTTTATGGTGTCTATTACCTGCTTTCGGAATGAAACCAGAGGAGGTGAGCCATGATATTGGGTCTGCCCTGGGATTTTGTGGTCTTTATCCTTTTCCCAGCTCTGCTCATGTGGGTCATTGTTTTGCTCTACTATCTTGGCGTCTTTGGTCGTGAAGATGAGGAGGTGCAGTCATGAACGGGATAGTGCTTACTTCAGGTGCAAAGATCATGATGCTCGCCACTTTTGCGGCCTATCTGGTGCTCCTGCTTCTCATCGGTTACCTCGCTGAGCGTAGGTTTTCAAAGAGTTATGAGGATTTCATTGCGGCCGGCAAGTCGCTGGGGGCGTGGGTCACCGCAATAAGCGCCTCTGCAAGTGCGGAAAGCGCATGGGTGATGCTCGGCCTGTCAGGCATGGGCTACAAGATGGGTTTTGCGGCCTATTGGGCGGCGCTCGGCTGTGTGCTGGGCTATTTCATAAATTCGCTGTTTATAATGGTCAAACTCAGGAAGATGTCCGGTGAGTTAGGTTCCTACACCGTGTCGGATTTCTTTGAGGACAGGCTCAGGGACAAAAGCCATCTGCTGCGCGTGATCTCCGCACTGATCATCTTCACGTCCATGATCCTTTACGTCACGGCCCAGTTCATGGGATCGGGCAAAACCATATCCGGGATGGGGATAGCTTCTTACACCACCGGCGTCCTGATCGGTGGAGTGGTGATAGCGCTCTACGTGTTGATGGGCGGCTACGCCGCTGTTTCATGGACCGACCTGATTCAGGGGCTGTTGATGGTGTTTGTGCTGGTGATCTTCCCGATTCTTGCCGTCATCCGTGCCGGCGGATTCGCCACGATAACCACCCAGCTTAAGCAGTTGGGCCTTGCCAGCGTTCTGCCGGGCAGACAGGCTGTTGAGAGCCTGACGTGGGGATTCGTCATCGGTCAGCTTGGGATTTCCATAGGTTATTTCGGGATGCCTCATATCCTTATGAGGTTTATCACCGTCAAAGACACCCGTGAGGCCAAACGCGCCGCCTTCATCTCCATGTCCTGGGGCGTGCTGGTGTTTTTCGGTTCGGTGACGCTCGGAGTGGCCATGAGAGTGCTTCTGCCGTCGCTTGGCGACCCTGAGCAGGCGCTTCCCCGTTTCACCGTGATGCATTTCTCGCCTATATTCGCCGGACTTGTGCTTGCTGCCATCACAGCCGCCATAATGTCAACTGCGGATTCCCAGCTCATGTATGCCTCGACCGCTCTGGTGAACGACCTCTGGATCAAGCTCAAAGGCAAGCGTCCGGAGCAGAAGAAACTGGTGACGATAACGAGGGTTGTCATTGCGGTTATGGCTTTGATCTCAATCGTCGTTGCAGTGCTCAAGGCGCAGGTGATTTATGATCTTGTGCTCTACGCCTGGAGCATCATGGGAGCGGCCTTCGCACCCATCGTCATCCTCTCGCTCTACTGGGACCGTTACAATCGGTGGGGTGCGCTTGCTTCGATGATAGCCGGGCCGGTGGTCACCGTGGTCTGGCACGTTGTGCCTGCTCTCAAAAGCAGAGTCTATGAGCTCGTCCCGGCATTCTTCATAAGCTTGATACTTAGCTACATCGTCACACTGTTGACTTCGGGCAAAGAGGCGGGTTGATGGATGTTATCGGGGCAGGTCTCAGCGCCTGCCCCGTTGCCCGATAGGCCTCACTCCCCGGTGTAAAGCCTTTCACCGAGAAAACGCGGGAGTCCGGCATCGATGATCTTCCGTGCCGCCTTCTCCACGTCGTATTCCACCCTTTTGACCACGAAAGTCATCTCATCCGTGTCCAGAATGGCGTAAGCGGCACGGGGATCGTTGTCCCTCGGCTGGCCCACACTGCCCGGATTTAGCATGTAGCGTTTGTTTTCGATGTCCAGTTTAAAAGGATTCCCATCCGGTTTGATGGTCCGAACACTTTCGCCATCGTATTCGTAGATGACAGGGATGTGAGTATGGCCGAACAGGATGATCCTGTCCGACGTTTTCTTGATGTAAAAAAGTGCATCCAGTTTCGACAGGATGTATTCCCAGCTTTCCGGCTTGTATGGGTTGGAATGCACGGCGGTTATGTCGTCGAATTTCACCCTAACAGGAAAGCTGGCCAGATATTCCAGACAGCTTTTGCTCAGGTGCGCAGCGGTCCATTCAAGCGCCAATCTTGCGTAGTGGTTGAACCATGAGAGAAGTTCGGGTCGCAGGACGGCGGCGTCGTGGTTCCCCATCACGGTTATAGGTTCCAGTTTTTTCAACTGTTCACAGCATTTCTGGGGATCGGCACCGTAACCCACGATGTCCCCGAGAAAGATGACCCGATCAAACTTCTCATTTTTCACTTCTCCAAGGACAGCTTTGAAAGCTTCCCAGTTCCCATGCACATCGGATAACAGTAGATACCTCATCGACATCCCCTCCTCCGGATATTAAAAACAAAATTATATGGCAAATAGCGCCAGACCGCTCGGCAATCCCATCACCTTGTGCCCGGATCTCTTCCATCTTAGCTTTTTAAAGCCGAGACTCGCTCAGATTATCTAATTGAATAAAGTTAGACCCCGAAATTGTCCTAAAAGGTTCCAACCGGTGATTTGATCCATAACGATACAGGGTTTGGAAAAGACAGAATGGGCAGTCAGAGCGGTGGTGGGACGGCCGTCTCCGGCCGTCAGAGTACCTGAAGGCTGGAAAAACATTGGCCCGGAGTCCAAAATGAGACTTCCTGGAGACTCTTAGCTTATATTTTTCAAACAACTCCAATGCCGTTGTTTTTATGGAAATACCATGAAGTTCCCCTGTTGAACTAATTGCCGACTCCTTCGCTGCCGAAGGTTGATATAACTGTTTTGAGTGTGAAATCGATAATCGTTGGATATTTTTCAGGATGAGATTTATAGTCTTCCCAGTTGTCTTCCAACCCTTTGCAAATCCTTTTTGTCACAGGATCGTCCAGATAGTCGGATATTTTGAGATTTTTCTCTGTTAGGCCACATTCTTGAGAGAGCTTGACTTGCATGAAAAGGCATAGGGATTCTTCGATGTCGTGACTATCCCCACCGTTTTTGACTACAAGGTCGATTGCTTTACGGGCAAGTGGATGCTTTTTCCAATCCGCTCCACCATATCCACCGACAACGAGGTGAGTGGCCTCATGCCCCACAATCCATGCCAGATCGGGCAATGTCGCCTTTTTGTTGAAAATCATGGTGTAGATGCCCGGCGGATAGGGAATGCCACTGCCCGCAAGGTGTAGGGCAATGCAGCCGACATCTATGGAATCAAAAGGGAATGGCAATCTTTCCAGCTCCTGAAGCTTCTCGAAAGGCGAGCAATCTTTCAACTGATTCTTCCACTCATTTATGAGCTTTTCTTCAAGCGGCCTTATGTTCTCTTCCCAATAACCGAGAAACGCCGGGAAATACTTTTCGCCCGCTTTCAGGAGATAACGGATGGTGTCATAAGGGATGGGCATTGTGTCATGGCTCAACAGTATGGGATGCAAGATGTTGGAGGAATCCCTGTAAGCCTCAAAGAGTTTGTAAAGGTCGCTGTATTCCTTGATGTCACTCGAAGCAGCCATTTCCGGAAGCGTTACGAGGCTCTGGATTGTCGGAAGCGAGTCCATCGGCACTATCGAATCGAGCGGGAACCATTTTTCACTGCGGTAAAAGAGATAATACAGAAAATCGGCATAAGGCGAGAGGACAAAGTTCACTTTTACCTTTTTGATCGTTGGAGAGGGATGTTGATAAGCAATCCCCAGCATCAATAACATCATCCAGTTGCTCAACATTTTCTCCCTCCATTTTCCTGAATACGTCGCAAATTGAGTTATCCAGTTGGAACGCCCAAAATTATATGGCAAATTTTCACATTTGGGCTCTGCCCGGACATGATAGAGGGTGAGGCGTATAAGGTATTTAAGGCGGTAGGGATGAGGCCGCCGAGCAAGGTGCTGAAGGTGGGGTAGGTAAAGAGGGGGGAACGAGGGAGGGGTGAATCCCGAAGCTACTGAAAAATCAATAATTTTCACTTCTTAGGCGTCAAAGTTGAGTTTTATGCGACGATTTAGCAAAAAGGGCAGGCAATTGGCCTGCCCCGTAAAGTGCTTTACCTGATTGCAAGAACGTTTAGAAAGGAATCAGGTCAGTGTTTTCATCGACCCGTTTGATGAAAGCCGCAATCAGTTTTGCGACATTTTCCACATCGCTGATGCTGACGATCTCGACAGGCGAATGCATGTATCTGTTGGGGATCGAGATGAGCGCTGCTGCAACGCCCGAACGGGTCAGCTGGATGGCGTTGGCGTCCGTGCCGGTGCCACGTGGAATGCCTTCGATCTGATAAGGAATTTCTTCTTCCTCAGCTGTTCTGACGAGAAGTTCAAACACTTTCGGGTTGATGTTGGGGCCTCTGGCAATGACAGGGCCTCCACCAATCTTTATGTCGCCTATCAACTTCTTGTCGACTCCCGGCGTGTCCATTGCGAAAGTCACGTCAACTGCTATGCCGATATGCGGGTCTATGCCGAATGCGCTGGTCTTTGCTCCCCTGAGTCCGATCTCCTCCTGCACGGTGGCGACGGAATAG
>JAMOPK010000324.1 GCA_027064565.1 Caldifarciminota bacterium
CGCCTCAGCTCATCTATCCCCGACTCCACGTCCTGTCTTGAGCGGCGCAGAACCTCAACTGTCTCTTTGGGTTGAAGCGAGTCGCCGAGCACGAAGCCGTGAAGTTCAGCGGGAAGCCGCTTCACAGAAGGCGGTTGCGTGCTGAAATCGAGGTAGAGGAGTCCGCCGAGTGCGGCCGTGTAGTGGTCCATTTTTCCGCCGGCCTCACCGAATTCGGCCACTTCCGCCCGATATGCAAGTTCAGCAAGGGATTCGGGCGTGACTTCGCCGCCTCCATCGGCTATCGAAAGCAGCACTTTGAGCCACGTCACCACCATCACCGATGAACTCCCACAGCCGGAGTTTATGGGGATGCGGCTTCTGAACTCGAATTCGTAGCCGACAGGGAAATCGAGGCCAAACTCCCGGCGCAGGACGTTGACGGCCGAGCGCAGATAGTCCCTGTTGTGCCGATACGGCAGGGGTGACACCCGGAGGTCGATCTCGTCCCTGCTGTTTATGTCCGGCATGTTGATGATGAAGACCGGCTCGCTGATACGCCGTCCGGTGATGGTGAAGCGCAGGTCCATTGCCATTGAGATCACCGGCAGGCCAAGGAAGTCCTGATGCTCGCCGAAAAGGCATATCCTGCCGGGAGCCGAGGCGATGAAGTCAAAATTATCCATGCTGTTGCCTCTGTTCCTCTAAGATTTTTGTCATCCTCTCGATGTCTTCCGGGGTCGCCATGTCGCCCCAATAGCCTGACAGTTTGACACCTCGCACGTCCCGCCCGTCTTTTATCATGAGCTTTATGGCATCCGTCAGCTCATATTCGCCTCTCGGCGAGAGGTCGATTTTTTTGAGGTAGTCGTAAATCATGTTCCTGAAAACGTAAAGTCCGGCGTTGTTCCAGTTGCTTTTCGATGTCCCCTTGGGCGGTTTCTCGACGATGTCGATAACCCGGTCTCCGTCGAGATAGACGGCTGCGCCCCGCCATGGGTCATCCACCCATGAAAGAGCAAGCTGGGCGTCGCAGGGCCGCTCCTCGTATGCCCGGATGAATCTGGGATAGTTCTCCGGTGAGGTTATGATGTCGCCGTAAGTCATGAAGAAATGCGGCTCGTCCTTCAGGACCGGCTCAGTGAGAAGCAGTGCCGAGCCGGTGCCGTCCTGAACTTCCTGCCTGACGTAGGTTATTTTCATCCCGAAATTTGAACCGTCACCGAAATGGTCTTCGATGATGTTCGCAAAATAACCGGTGACAACGACAAGTTCCCTTATGTTGGCCTGTTTCAGGGCATCAAAGATGTGTTCGAGGATCGAGCGTTTTGCCACCTCCAGCATCGGTTTGGGCCTGTCCTTTGTCAGCTCCCTCATCCGGGTGCCTTTTCCCGCGGCAAGGATAACGCCTTTCATGCTTAACCTCCTTTGTCAAGGGAAATTATGGGCACGGAGTTACAGGTGTCAACGATGAAGGAAATGGAGGGCGCATCCTTCGGGTTCCAGCAAAGTGAACAACGCAACATTTTTGATGTCAATTGGTTGTGCTTCAGGGGCAGAATAAGCGGTTTATGGTCATCTGTCCAAAATTGCAGTGTGGAGCCGGGCATTTGCCGCTG
>JAMOPK010000325.1 GCA_027064565.1 Caldifarciminota bacterium
TTCCTCGATCTCGATGGAAACGCCTCTCAGGGCATGGACGCCGGTGTGCGGGTCTTTGCCGTAAATCTTATGGAGATCAACGGTTTTTATCAGGTTCATTCCTGCGCTCCCCCGGCCTTTTTCGCCACTCCCTCTTAGGTCTTCTCTTCTCTCGCACAATGACCCTGTCCCCGTCCTTCAGCTTGCGCAACACGTCGAACGGCCCGGTGGCAATCACATCTCCGGGTTTCAGTCCGGAAACTATCTGGACGAACCGCTCTCCCATAACGCCGAGTTTGACCTCCTTCTGGTGAGCAACTCCGTCTTTGATGACGAAAACGATGTTCCTGCCGTTCCTGCGTCCAAGGGCCTGAATCGGAACAATGGGGACGTCATGGGCCTCGGCAACGGTGATATCGCATGTCGCCGACATGCCGGGCAGCAGATTTTCGGGCGGGTCTTTGAAGACCACATCCACCAGATAGCTCACTCCCTGAACCGTGGCTGTGGCAGATGTCTGGGGCGCACCGGCTATCCTGTCAACGTAACCCATGAAGTTTGTGTCCGGGAAAGCGTCCACCTCGATCTTAGCGACCTGTCCCGGCTTTATCTTGACCACTTCCGTCTCGTCCACCTGTGCCCTCACCAGCATGGAACTCCTGTCCGCCACAACCATTATGACCGAGCCGGGCGTGTTGATTGTGCCAACGATGGCCATCTCGCCGACTTCCTTGTTGACGGCCAGCACCTGCCCGGAAACGGGGGACAGGATGACAGTCTTGTCGAGCCTATCTTTTGCCGCTATGAGGGAAAGGCTGTCGGCTTTGAGCTGTGCCAGCATGGATTGGTATTCGGAATAGGCCTTTTCGTAGTCCGCACGCGATATCAGGCTGTCTTCAAACAGCTTTTTCGACCTCTCGAACTGGTTTTTGACGGTGATGAACCTCGCCTGATCAGCGGCAAGCCGGGCACGTTCCTGCTTCAACTGGGTTAGATAAACCCTCTGGTCGATGATGCACAGGGTGTCACCCTTTTTGACCCAATCGCCCTCTTTCACAGGGATGCTGACGATTCTGCCGCTGACGTCAGCGCCGATTTCCACCTGATTCTGCGCCCGAATCTCCCCATCCGCCCTGACGGTCTCCTTCACATCGCCCTTTCTAACCTTTTCGACCTGAACTTCAACGCCTCTGTTGCGGTTCTTGGCGATATTCGCATAAATAATCGCAACGATAAGTATCGCCGCGATCAGAACAAAAGCTATTTTTTTAAGCATTTCTCAATCCTCCAGAAGCTTTGTAGATTTAAGCTCATCCGGCTTGATTATGGTGATATTTTCAGGGGCAAGGCTATGTAATTTCAAATCAAACTTCGATTTATCCACCGAAATCACGAGGACAAAATCTTCGGGATGAAGAAAACTGCGGGCGACCTCGTTGACCTCCTCAAGCTGAAGTTCCTTTATCCTCTGCACTTCCGAAAGCCAGTAAAAATCGGGCAGGCCGAAAAGTTCGCAGTTTATCAAAGCGGAGGCCACCTGACGGTTCGTCTCGGTCATCCGTGGAATGGAGCCCTGATAGAACGATTGGGCGGCTTTCAGCTCATTCTCCGTGATCCCGTTTTCGTGGATGTCCCTCAGGATGTCCATGATCAGTTGAATCGCCTCGCTGCCGGTCGAAATCTTGCTCTCCGTCCTCGCCATGAAAACTCCGGGGAACCTCAACCCGCCCCGAATCACTGACTGGGCACCGTAAGCCAGCCCTTTTTCGACCCTGATGATGCGCATCATGCGCGACAGCATCCCACCGCCGCCGATGGCGAAGTTCAGGACATGGAGCGCCGGGAAGTCGGGATCACTCCTAAGTGGCGCATGGTGTCCCAGCGAGATGTAGGCCTGAGTCGTCGGCATATCCACAATCGTCACGTGCACGCCCTTTATCGGCCTCACATCCGGAAGCTCAGGGGAAACCGCATCACCGGAAGATTCCCATTCCGCAAAGGCGGCACCTGCCATCTCAACGACCCTGTCGTGCTCCATATCCGATACGACGATCAAAATGGCGTTCGATGGTCTGAAGAAATTGGCATGGAACTGATTGAGGTCATCAGTTGTGATGCCGGGGATGGTTTCGACGACCCCATTGGACGGGATTCCGAGGGGATGGCCCCTGTAAAGCATCATGAAAAAGGCATACCGGAGCGCTTCAAACGGGATGGTCAGGGCCTCATTGTGCTCCGAGATCAGCTTTTCTTTCTCAATTTCGAGTTCTTCGGCGTCAAAAACGGGGTTTGCGGCCATTTCGGCCATCATCTTCAATCCGTGTTCGGCGAACTGCGAGAGGATGTTCAGCCTGATCTGTTGCGTGTAGTGGCCGCTGTCCGATTCGATGCTGCCGCCCAGCCCCTCGATAAAGCTTGCGATTTCCTCCCTGCTGAAATGGATCGTGTCCTTCTCAAGGAACCTTGAAACGAGTTCGGCCACGCCATATTTGCCCGGTGGGTCGTAGATCGAGCCTCCGTTCAGCACAAGGACGGCGAAAAACATCGGTGTCCCGGTTTTTCGGGCCGTCACGACCTTCATCCCTGAGGGGAGCGTGGTCCTGCCGATTTCAAAAGGGTGTGGATTCATGGCTTGCCTCCCGATCCCATCAGGATCACGGTCCTGTTCTTCTCGACGAGGTATTGACCGACCACCCTGCCAATGTCTTCCGGGGTGACAGCAGCAAGCCGCTTTATCCAGGACTCGTAGCTGCCCGCACCGCCGATCACCTCGAACTCGCCGGCTATGTTGCCCTTGCCGAGCACGGTCTCCTGAGCCGTAGCGAACGCCGTCGCCTGATTGTTCATAATCTTGATGTGTTCGGGCTCTGTGATCGACTCTGCCGCAAGTTTTTCTATCTCCGAGAAAACTGCGGACTCAATCTCGTCAAAACCTGCGTTCTCGGATGGAGTGACCCATACCATGAGCAGAAACGGGTCGATGGTCTTTTCCATGATGATGTCAACTTCGGTGGCGAGTCCGGTTTCGACCAATCTGCGATGGAGCCTCGAAGACCTGCCGCTGTTGAGCGCCATCGAGGCCATCAGGATGGGCGGATAATCCGGATGTTTGAATTCCGGGATGTGGTAGGCAACCGCCCAGACCCTCGGCCATCCCTCCCTGAAAAGGAAGGAACGACGCTCTCCGTTCTGGGACGGCTCTCTGGTTCTCACTTCAGGCGGCTCTCCCGGTTCGATCCCGCCGAAATATTCGGTTATGAGCCTGAGAGTCTCATCCTGATCAAAATCGCCTGAGACCACAAGTATCGCATTGTTAGGCACGTAAAACGTCCTGTAATGGTTTTCAAGGTCTTCGATCGTGAAGCTTTCGATGTCGCTCATCCAGCCGATGACCGGATGGCGATAGGGATGCGCCTGAATGGCGATGGAGTCCATCTCCTCCATGAGCAACACGTAGGGGTTGTTTTCATAGTGCAGACGGCGTTCCTCCATCACGACCATCTTTTCGCTATCAAATTCCCTGAAAACGGCGTTCTGCATTCGATCGGCTTCCATATCCAGAACCTGCGGGAGTTTGTCCGATGGAACGAGCGACCAATAAACGGTCATGTCCTTACCTGTCATGGCATTGTCGGTGCCGCCCCACGACGTTATGATGTTGCTGATCTCCTCCGGCCCAAACCTATGTGTGCCCTTAAACATCATGTGCTCAAGGAAATGGGATATCCCGGTAACGCCATAGGATTCGTTCCTTGAGCCGACGAGATAATAGACCTGCACCGAGACAAGCGGCACGTGGTGGTCCTCGATCAGGATAACCTTCAAGCCGTTGTCCAACTTTGTCCGAATGAGCCGTAGTCTGTGCTTTTCAAAAAAACCTTCTACATCAATCCTTTCCGGCACAAGAGCTCTTTTCTCTGGCATCAGCCCTCCATGATTTTAACGAACAGCCTGCGGTTTCTCGGCCCGTCAAACTCGCAGAAAAATATGCCCTGCCACGTTCCGAGGATGATGTCGCCGTCGGAAATTATCAGGGTTTCGGACGGCCCGACCATCGTTGCCTTGATGTGAGAATCGGCATTGCCCTCAAGGTGTTCGTAACCCGCTCCGGCAGGGACGAGTTTCGCCAGTGTCCTCGTGATGTCGCTGCGAACCGAAGGGTCGGCGTTCTCGTTCACGGTCACAGCCGCTGTGGTATGGGGCACATAAAGCACGCAGATGCCCGACCTGACGCCCGATTTCCTGACTATCTCCCTGACCTGAGCGGTTATATCGACCATCTCCATCCTTCTGCCTGTCCTGATCTGAATTGTGTAAACCCTGTCCATTTCATTGCCTCCCTTTTCGATAGTGTTTTAAAGTTTATAGCCTAAAAGGATTTCAGTCTCATACAGGGAAAAACGGGGATAGTGACCGCAAGTTGGCTATACCGTATGACTGTGCCAAATATTGAATCGATTTTCGAACATTCTCGCTGTTGGCCTGTGTTGACGCAGCCCCTCGTCATTCGTTAAAATGCACATTGTAACATAAATTGAGAGGTGAAAGGATGTGTCTTGGAATTCCCATGCAGGTGGTGGAGATTGATGGAGATATCGGTTACGTCGAATCAGGCGGCGTGAAACGCAAGGTGGGGCTTATGCTCCTTGAGGACGTGAAGGTCGGCGACTGGGTTATCGTGCACGCCGGCTTCGCAATCGAAAAGATAGACCCGGAGGAGGCCATTGGCACTCTTGAGTTGATCCGTGAAGGTGCAGGCCGCCTCGACATCCCTGAAGGTCAAAAAGGCGGAGATTCATGAATCCATACAGGGACCCCGAAAAGTTCCGCGAACTTGCCCTCCAGCTGTCGCAGTTCGATGCCGGAAGGCGTATCAGGCTTATGGAGGTCTGTGGAACGCACACGATGAACATCCGAAGGTTCGGGATACACAACCTCCTACCCCCCGGTGTTGAACTCCTCTCCGGTCCGGGATGCCCCGTCTGCGTCTCCGACAACAGCTACATCGATCAGGCCATCGAATTGACGAAATTCGACGACGTCATAGTTGTCACATTCGGGGACATGGTGAGGGTCCCCGGGTCTTACGAAAGCCTTGAATCGGCGCGTTCTGCAGGAGGAGATGTCCGTGTGGTCTATTCCCCGCTGGACGCTCTGGAGATAGCGCGCGAAAATCCCGACAAAAAGGTGGTTTTCCTCGCCGTTGGCTTTGAGACCACCGTCCCAACGATTTCAGCCACGATACTCAGGGCTGAGGACCTCGGGATCGGCAATTTCTACGTGCTCCCGGGCCACAAACTCATAATCCCGGCGCTTGAGGCTTTGCTGTCCGGAGACAACGAGATAGATGGGTTTATCCTTCCCGGCCATGTATCCGCTGTTATCGGTGTGGAGGTATATCGCGAGGTGCTTGAGCGCCACAAAGTCCCGGGAGTGGTGACCGGGTTTGAGCCTGTGGACATCCTGATGGGCATCCTGATGCTCCTGAATGCGATAAAAGATGGCAGGTTTTTGCTCGGCAACGAATACTCGCGTGTGGTGTTGAACGAAGGCAACAGAAAGGCACTTGAGCTGATCTGGCGAGTGTTTGAGCCTGAGGACACGCCATGGCGCGGGCTTGGCGTCATCCCGATGAGCGGGCTTAAGCTCCGCGATGAATTCTCACACCGGGACATCCGCTCCGTCGTCCATATCGAACCACCGCCTCCCCGCGAACATCCGGGCTGCAGATGCGGCGATGTGTTGCAGGGGAAGATAAAACCGGATGAATGTCCGCTTTTCGACACCGTTTGCACACCTGACAATCCAGTAGGACCGTGCATGGTTTCATCGGAGGGGAGCTGTCATGCCTATTTCAAATACAGATAGGATTCTCCTGTCTCACGGTGGCGGCGGCCGCCGAACAGAGGAGCTTATCAAGAACGTGTTTGCGAAGTATCTGGCTAACCCGATACTTGATGGGATGGACGATGCGGCTTTCCTTGGTGAAAGCGAACTCAGGACTTTTTTCAGCGGAGGCGCAGGGCGTGTCAACGGGCTGGTGTTCACCACCGATAGCTTTGTGGTCAAGCCGCTTTTTTTCCCCGGTGGAGACATCGGCAGGCTTGCGGTGAGCGGCACCGTGAACGACATTGCGGTCATGGGCGCCCGGCCTATCGCCCTGTCCGCGGCTTTTATCCTTGAAGAGGGCCTGAAAATCTCCGAGCTTGAATCTGTGTTAGAGTCCATGAGCGCCACTCTCAGGGAGGCCGATGTTCAGGTTGTGACTGCAGATACCAAAGTCGTCGAGAGGGGCCGGGGAGAGGGAGTTTACATCTCCATGTCCGGGATCGGTATGGTGGAAGTGTCGCCGCCTCCGTCGCTTCGCAGAATCGAGCCCGGCGACGTCCTCATCATAAACGGCCCCATCGGCCTGCATGGTCTCGCTGTCATGCTTGAGCGGCAGGGCATGGAGTTCGAGGGGAAAATCGAGTCGGACGTGGCGCCCCTGTGGGGACTTGTCAGCTCAGTCCTCGGCCCGGAGATCAAATTCATGCGTGATCCCACGAGAGGCGGGCTTGCCATGACCCTGAACGAGATAGCGGATGCGACCGGGTTGGGCATCGTGATCGATGAGAACCTCATCCCGATAACGCCTGAGGTAGAGACCGTCTCCGAGCTGCTCGGCATAGAGCCTATTGAGATCGCCAACGAGGGCAAAGTTTTGATGGTGGTTGCGCGGGAACGTGCCGATGAGGTGCTGGAGAAGATGAAAATGCACAGGCACGGCAGGGAGGCCGCAGTCATAGGCGAGGTTACGGACTCGACGGGCGGCAGGGTGGTCATGAGAACGAAATTGGGAACCACGAAGATTGTTTCAAAGCCGGTCGGCGAGACCCTGCCCCGAATCTGTTGATCACCCGGACGGCTCTATCACCGGATAAAGCGATGTGAGTTCCTCTATCCGTTTGATTTCCTCCTCCGAAAACGGCTGGAGCACGAACTCGATCCCTGCCTTCGAGAACTCATTCCTGATGGCATCCGCCAGCACCCTGCGGTCAAGCTCGAAGAACTGGATGGAACCCTGTTCGAGAAATGCGTTTTTGCGCCTCACCTGTGCCGCACCGACGATTTTTCTGCCTTCCAGTGTGATCTCATAACGGGTCGTCGAGTCGAAACAGAGTTCCGTGTGTCCCGCTGTGCTACCCTGCGACAGCCGGGCGTTGAAACCATGTTCTCTCAGGGCATCCACGATGAACGTGGCGATCTTGCGGTAGGTCTCAAAGATGGAGCCGGCAAAATAGCCCGCGGTATGGTCGCCAACGACTGAATAAACGAGATCGCCGTTGTGCAACACCGCACGGCCCCCGGTTGGCCTCCTGACCGCCGGGAATTTCTTGAAGATGCCCGGCACACGCTTTTGGTGATAGCCCAGAGTCACGGAAACCGGTTTGAAGCCGTAAAAGCGCAGTGACGGTAACCCTCTCCCTTCCATGAATTCCCTGAACAGGAACTCATCGGCCGCCATATTCCAATCCGGCGGATACTCGCCAAACGGGACAAGCCTCATCTTCATCGTTTTTGTCATGGTCGAGTAGTTTAACAGGACGCACAGGGTCAATCAACTTGTTGAAATCGATTCGAGACTGACCAGTTGTTGGGCGAGAGGCCCGCCCGTCTTCGATCTATCCCTGATGGGCAAAGGAGACACGGGGGACTGTTTCCGGACGTCAGATGGTCAGTGAAAAAGTCACCCTGAGATTCCGATTAAGACTTTAGTGACACATTCTGGCCGATTCGGCCGCTCCCATCCACTGCCATTCTGAAGGTCTTAAAACCGCTGATTCGCCGATGCCACAATGTTTTCGCTGCTTGACTTCTAAGATTTTTCGGGTTTATCATTCATCGCAAAGAAGGAGGTTCAAAATTGGAGACTATGAAAGCCATCCTCAAGGCTGTTCCCGGCCCCGGTGCATCCCTGGACGAAGTTCCGCTCCCGAAAGTTGGCCCGCACGACGTTCTTGTAAAGATCAAGGCCGTTGGGATATGCGGGACGGACGTCCATATCTATAAATGGGACGAGTGGGCTGCACGGACGATAAAACCTCCGCGTATTTTTGGACATGAATTTGTTGGCGAGGTGGTGGAGGTTGGCAGGGATGTATCCATGGTGAAGCCGGGGGATTATGTCTCCGCTGAGACACATATTGCATGTGGTAAATGTTACTATTGCCGCACGGGTCAGAAACACATTTGCCAGAACGTCAAAATCCTTGGTGTTGACGTTGATGGCGCTTATGCCGATTACATCGCTATCCCTGAGGAAAACGCGTGGATAACTGACAGGACCATCCCGCCTGAGGTCGCCGCCATTCAGGAACCCTTTGGCAATGCGGTTCACGCCACCCTTGCGACCGACCTTGCCGGAAAGACCGTCGCCATTTTTGGCCTCGGTCCCATTGGACTTATGTCCATCGGCGTTGCGAGGGCGGCAGGCGCTTCCAGAATCTTTGCCATAGAACCCAGCGATTACCGACGCTCCTTTGCCGAGAAGATGGGAGCGGATTTCGCAATCAACCCGCTGGACACCGATGTCGTGGAGTTCATTATGGACAACACGCGTG
>JAMOPK010000326.1 GCA_027064565.1 Caldifarciminota bacterium
TGTATCTTAGCACCGGGACGCTGGCATTTTCCCAGTTCAGGAATTTTTTGCTCACTTCATAGCCCTTTCGCCCTATCTCCATCGCCCTTTCCGGATTGGAAAGCAGTTCCTTTATCGCTCTGACGAAAGCCTCACGGTTGCCAGCAGGGACCACGATCCCGGCCCCTGTTGAGAGCAGTATCCGCCTTATTTCCGGAAGATCGTAAGCCACAATTGCGAGGCCGTTAGCCATGAACTGGAACAGTTTAAGAGGTGGGCCGGCGAGAACATTGTTCTCGCTGTAAGGCAGATAGGGGATGATCCCGATAATGGCCTGTTTCATTCGTCTTATGCTCTCCTCGTAGGGCAACATCCCGGGATAATCCAATCTCTTTCTTGCATCTTCCGAAAGGCTTGAGATAACCGATTCGATTCTTGATGCCAGATGAGGCTTAGCCGGCCGTCCCATTACAAGCAACCGCATCTCCTTTATCCGTTCGGTCAGCGAAAGGACAAAATCCATGTCCCTTTCAGGCGATAGATTGCCGGTATAGACCACCAGATCGTTTATTTTTTGGGGGAATTCATCGGGAATGAGAGCCTTGGGCTGGTAGGAGTAAAGCACTTCCATGTTTTTGTTCATGTCCCAGACCAGAAAGCGACCTCTTTGAATCGAATTGGCGGTTATTACGGCATCCGAATAGTTGAAAGCGAGATGTTCCCATTGGGTCGCAAGCCACCTGACGATGGGCTTAAGGAGGCTGGGAACTATATCCGCTTGATAGCCGGGCCAATATTCATCGGCATCATAAATCAGTTTGACCCTTTTGCCACGCAGCCTTTTCAGGAATTTTATGATAACAGCTGCAAGCAGCGAGGAATCGCCATTGTGAACCTGATAGATGTCAGCGTCTTCCGCCATCCCCGCTTTGATGAGTCCGGTCACGGTTGTGATTTTGCCGTAGATAGGGACGTTGCTCCGATTGAATTTCTTGAATTTTATACCCATATCATCGGGCGGGAGTTCCCATCTCGATATTATCGTTATGTCATAGCCCCATTTTCGGAGTGTGCGTCCGATTTTGAAGTAAAAGCGTTCGTTTTTAGGGTGTTCCCTGCCTGAGAGAATGCAAATTCTTTTCATCTCGCCCCCTCGCTGACTTTTTGCAGGAATTCGTTGAACTTCAGGGCCATTCTGTCAATCGTAAATTTCGTCGAAAAATCGAGAATATTTTCGGATAACTCCGTGTAGTTTTCGAGATCTGCGAGCTTTTCCATCACATCCGCTATGTTGTTTTCGGTATAAGTTATGTGGGGGAGCAATCCGGTATCGATCAGTCCTTCGGGCAAAATGATAGGGACACCGACGCTGATAGCATCGCCGATCCCCCCCGTTGTCTTGAACTTACCATAAGGGAACTCCACGGGTATCAGGGCATAATGGGAATTGAAAAACCGGCTCTGGTAGGTCTCCTCATCGACAAATTCCTTTGAGATAACAAGTTTTTTAAGGATGTGTGGAGGCAACTTTCGGAATTCCTCCTCGGTCAGTTTTGATTCCATCACTCCGTTAAAAAGTATCTGGATATTCATGTCCTTCAGGGCTTCAACGGCTTTGAAAAGGGGTTTGTAGTTCCTTGTCCTGTGATTCACCTTTCCCGGGACAGTGAAGACTACAGGCCTTTTCTTGATGAGTGAGTGCAACAATTTTCTTCGATCATTTAAGACTTCTTTCTTTGGATAACGCGTCAGAAGGCGCAACACGGGCCGGCCGGTTCTCGGAAACGAGATATGAATCGAAGGCAATAGAAACCCATCGCTGAGTTCTCCGATTCTGCGGGAAAAGGAGTTCAGATATTGCTTTCTCAAAAGGGAAGACAATATGCCCAATTTGCCAAATTTCTTTACCAGGAGCTGATAGCCTTCACCATAAAGATAATATTTTCTGATCGCCGGGACTTCTTCGGGTTTAACGACATGGGGAAAGAATATGAAAACGTTATGCACCTCTGTGATAACTTTTGCACCGTGGTATTTCACTTGAGTTGCAATTCGATAGAGCAATGGAGAGGCAAACATCTCAGCTGTCACGAATATCACGGTATCGCGCGGCGTAAATCTGAACGTTTTGACGAACTCTTCGTAGATGTGTTTTCTAAGCTTTCTCTGGTATTTCAGCATTTCTATCATGCCATCAGACGGTGAATGGTCAATCCCTGCGTCCAGAACATAAACCTCAAACCCGTTGTCTTTTGTTGATTTTTTCACCTGATCCGATATTCGATTGAAAGTTATTTTTCGGGTGATAAGGACAATTTTTTTGAACGGAAAATCTTTGAGTCTAGACGCTTGAAAAGAGAGTTCTAAAAGGCTTTGGGCACAATCGTGATGTAATCCAGTGAGTTCGACTATGTAAAGGTTTCCTGACAATGTCTTTTCCCCCTTAGGGCCTTGAAGTGGATGTCTATGATATGGATAGTTATGGCAAATTATCAAGTTAAGAGGGGCAAATAGTTCTGAACCGTGGCTATTGGCTGTTAAGAGGGTCAACATTTCCTGGCAGTTTTACACTGAACCATTTGAATGTTATTAGGTTAACTTTATAATTCAGGGTCGCTTCTATTGGCCCAACTGAGAAAAGGAGGAGCTTAATTGACAAGGAAATATCTGTTCACATCGGAATCGGTGACGGAGGGGCATCCAGATAAACTGGCGGACCAGATATCCGACGCCATTCTGGATGCCATACTGGAGAAAGACCCACAGGGTCGTGTGGCTGTTGAGACACTTACCACCCGCGGGCTTGTCATGGTGGCAGGTGAGATTTCAACGAAATGTTACGTGGAAATTCCCTCCATCGTTCGTGAAGTCGTCCGAAAAACCGGTTATACCCATCCGGAATACGGCTTTGAGTATCAATCTGTTGCGGTGGTGACATCGATACAGGAGCAGTCGCCTGACATCGCCCTTGGAGTGGACACCGGCGGGGCAGGCGATCAGGGGATGATGTTTGGATTCGCCGTTGACGAGACGCCTGAACTCATGCCCATGCCTATAATGATGGCTCACAAACTCGTTCGGAGGCTCACAGAGGTCCGCGTCCAGAAGATCATCCCTTATCTCAGGCCAGACGGCAAATCTCAGGTGACGGTGGAATACGACGAAAATGGGAAACCGGTCAAGATAGATGCGATCGTGATTTCCGCGCAACACTGCCCGGACGTGCACATCGACGACCTCAGAAACGATGTTCTCGAACAGGTCATCAAGAAGGTCATTCCGCCGGAACTTATGGATGACTCGACCAAAATCTACATAAACCCAACCGGCAGATTTGTCATAGGCGGACCGGTGGGCGACACCGGAGTAACGGGCCGAAAGATAATGGTTGACAGTTACGGCGGCTATGCGAGGCATGGCGGCGGGTGCTTCTCCGGTAAGGACCCCACCAAAGTTGACCGTTCAGGCGCCTACATGGCCAGATACATCGCCAAAAACCTCGTTGCAGCTGGGATAGCGAAAAAGGTTGAGGTTCAGCTGGCCTATGCCATTGGTGTGCCTCAGCCGGTGGCGATCTACGTTGACACCTACGGCACAAGCGACATCCCTGAAGATGTCATAGTTAAGGCCATCCGCCGCAGGTTCGACCTGTCTCCAAGAGGGATTATCAAGGAGCTCGATCTCCTGAGGCCGATTTACTTCCGGACGGCGGCTTATGGTCATTTTGGCAGGGAAGAAGAGGGATTCACGTGGGAGCGACTCACGGCGGCTAAAGATTTGAAAGAGCTTATACTTGGGTGAGGCGGCATGTATGTGCCGCCTCAGAGTTTGCCATGAGGAAAGGGCATGTAGACCTCCCTTTACACAGCGGGAAAGCACCTGCATGGCTGTTCTCGAGAATGACAAAACTATCGAGGGCCATCGTCGAGATTATGACGATGGAATTTGGCCCTCATGAGTTTCTGAGAAGGGTATCTGATCCGATATGGTTTCAGGCACTTGGTTGTGTTCTGGGCTTTGACTGGCATTCATCCGGTCTCACCACTACAACAACAGCCGCTATCAAGGAGGGAATCAAAGGGTTAGAGAAAGACCTTGGCATATTTGTGGCTGGGGGTAAGGGCGCTGCGTCCAGAAAAACCCCTCTGGAATTGATGATGTGGGGTGACAGGATAGGCGTTGATGCTGAAAAACTTATCTACGCAAGCAGGATGACGGCAAAAGTGGACTCCTCTGCCCTTCAGGATGGCTATCAGATATACCATCACACCTTTTTCTTCACCTCTGACGGCACGTGGGCGGTCATTCAGCAGGGGATGAACCCCAAAACCCGTTATGCTCGCCGCTATCACTGGTTGTCTGAAAGAACCGATAACTTTGTAATTGAACCTCACAGCGGCATCCTCTCCGCCGCAAGGGGACAGGCGTTAAACCTGATTCAGCGCGGGGATGAGGCAGCCCGCAAAACCATAACTGAATTAGCCTCATCAGAACCGTCTCACCTCGTCAAAACGCTTAAAAAACTGAAAAGCATGAGGCTTCCCGAACGGCATCAGCTTTACCTCTCCGATATCCATCCCGATAGACTCCTCAAGATATTCCTCAAAACCTACCAGAGGGTCCCCGGGAATTTCGAGGAATTGCTTGGCATTCAGGGCGTGGGTCCGGCCACAATAAGGGCGCTTGCCCTCGTGTCCGATATAATTTATGGTATCCCTCCGAGCTATGAAGATCCGTTCGTTTACACATATGCACATGGCGGTAAAGACGGTATCCCCTACCCTGTGAACAGAGTGCGGTATGATTTAACCATCAGTGTTCTCGAAAGGGCTATAAAGTCAGCGAAGATCGGGCGTTCAGACAAGCTAAAGGCACTTAAAAGACTGAGCGCCTTCTATGAGCGCTCAGAATGAAAATAGGAGGGTAAAATATGCCGTTTGTAGTGGCAATATGCCTTGTTTTTTCTCAAATTGAGCACACGGCTATAATTTTCTATCCAGACACTCTGGCCATACATAAAGCTATCGAATCGTTACACGAAGAACTCGATCAAACAAAATTCCATATCCCCCTGTTTTACCGAGCTAAAGCAACCGTGCACACTCTGGAGATAGACAGTTTCGTCAGATGCTTCAATGACTTGGAAAAAGCCATCTTACACGCATACACCGTCCAGGAAAATCCCTCTTTCAAAAACGTAAGAAGGGCTTATCAGGCTCTTATAAATCTCACAAATAATACGAAGCTCCCTGCTAAATATGAGGATGCTACAACACCGGGCATATGTATTGCTACCCATAACATAATCATCCTGAACCAAATAGCCTCTGAGGTGAAAGAAGGTTCCCAACCTATTCCGCTACAGCTCCCGCGATGCCAGGGTTACCGAAAATTTATAAGGATTGCAAAAGCTCTGCAGGCACAGGGAAAACGAGCTCCACGCGGAAAAAGGACGGTTATGTCCAGCATCGAAGGACACAACCGCCTGGGAGTCGATATCGACCAGTTAAAACTCATATACTTCATATTTAGCTATCCTCTTGTTGATGACTCCAGCGTCGACAAAATATCCTTCCCGGAAAATCTCTCAGAGGCTTTGGAAAAGTCCGACATTGCAATAAAACTTTACATGTTAGGATTCTATGAGAATTTCATCTATGCGATAGAAAAATCCACAAAAAAAGATTCCCTTAACGCAAAACGAATGATCCCCCCAGAAATGAAGATAGCCTGTGTTCGAATCATCAGACTCCAGAAAGATTTAAAACAGGCAACCGGGGAGGATCTGAGCGAGATGATCCCTGATATCTGTCAGAAAATTAGCATGTCGAAAGGGGGTATTCCGAGAAACGTCCATGAAAGGAAGACAGCCCTGTCGAACCAGAATAAAAGAAAAATAAAGAGGAATTTGACTCCTACCAAATCAGAAACATTTCTTTACGGAGGGATAATAATGGATATAATGGAGAAGGGAATTGAGATGATGGAGGTGGATTCCACTGCCGCTGATGCGGTGGATACCACACACACTGGAGGAGCGCCATGAAAAATAACCAGATGAAAAAACGCAAAATTACGCGAAATGTGTTTGCACTCGGTATGGTCTCTTTCTTCACAGACATATCGTCCGAGATGATTTACCCGATCATCCCCATGTTTCTCTCCATCGTCCTGAAAGCAAGTGCCACGTCCATCGGGCTTATCGAAGGGATAGCCGAGTCCACAGCGAGCCTGCTGAAAGTCTTTTCCGGTTACGTCTCCGACAGAATCAAAAAACGCAAAATGCTGATATTGGCCGGTTACACGACCTCGAACGTGGTTAAACCGATTATGGGACTCTCCACAAGGTGGTGGCACGTGCTGCTCGGCAGGTTCTTTGATCGGGTTGGCAAGGGCATACGGACCTCCCCGCGCGACGCACTGATAGCCGAATCCACACCCGAAGGGGCATCGGGCACGGCGTTTGGCTTTCACCGCACGCTGGACACGCTCGGAGCAATCATCGGGCCACTTGTGGCTTTCCTCGTGCTGAGATTTAACCCCAACGGATTCAGAACGATATTCTACCTGACAGCCATTCCGGGTGCTATAGCGCTTGTAGTGCTGATCCTGTTCGTAAAGGAGAAAAAAAGAGATACAGGGGCACAGAAAACACCCCCGGCCCTCAGCTTCAAGGGATTTCCGTCCAGCTTCTACGTGCTGCTGTTTTTCACCGTGGTTTTCGCGATAGGGAATTCCAGCGATGCGTTCATCATCCTGAGGATCAAAAACATCGGGTTCTCGGCGTCCGGAACCGTGATGCTCTACATGATCTTCAATATCTCCTACGCACTCTTGGCTACGCCGTTCGGAGCGCTTTCGGATAAGATCGGCAAAAAATACGTGTTGGGACTGGGCTATCTGGTGTTCTCGGCCGTTTACATCTCACTCGCTTTGATCCGCACCCACAGCTTGGCCATTCCGATCCTTCTGCTCTATGGTGTTTACTACGCAATGACCGAGGGTGTCGGGCGCGCGGTGGTCTCGGACTTTGTGCCACAGGAGCGGCTCGGCACCGCATTTGGACTCTACCATACTTTGATGGGGCTGTCACTCCTGCCTGCCAGCATCATCGCCGGCATTTTGTGGGATAAAGTGGCCCCATCTGCGCCTTTCTACTACGGGGCAATAACTTCCTTTGTGGCAGGGGTGGGGATACTCCTGTTCCTCAAACGGAAATGATGTCCGACAGGCGGCAGATGCCGCCTGTCGCTTCAGGACTCCTTCACAAAGCCAAGCGTTATCCCACCTGCAATGAAAAGCACAAGCAGTATCAGGATGCCGTTCCTGCCGGTTCCGGTGAGCTGTGTGACAACGGCGACGAGGAGCGGCCCTATGATGCTTGCGAATTTGCCGGAAAGCGAGAAGAACCCGAAAAACTCGGCCCGCTTCTCACGCGGGATCAACCTGCTGAAAAGACTCCTGCTCAACGCCTGAGCGCCTCCCTGAACGGTTGCAACCATAAAGGCAAGGATGAGGAAATCCCGGGCATTTTTCATGAAATAGGCGAAAACCGTTATAAGTGAATAAACTCCGAGAGTGATGAAAAGTGCCTTCTTTGTTGAGATGTAACGGGTTATCACTCCGAAAAGTATTGCAAACGGGGCAGCGACAAACTGGACAAGTAGAATTGCGAGTATCAGGTCATTTTTCCCGATACCGATCTCACTTCCATAAACCACCGACATCTTGATGATCGTTGAAATCCCATCGTTATAGAGCCAGTAAGCTATCAGAAATATCAAAACGTTTTTGATCTTAACGACTTCCTGAAATATACGGACAAAATTGGCTATGCCGTCGATGGCGGCTTCCCTTATGGAAACATGATGCTCTTCTTTTTCCTCCTTCAAAATAAGCCACGATGGGAGCGAGAATACCAGCCACCAGACCGCAACGAGGACGAACCCTATCTTTATGGCCTGAACGCTATTCCTGAGGCCAAACATGGCAGGCTTCTTGATCATGAAAAGCTCAAACGCCAGAAGCAGTCCACCTCCCACATATCCGAGCGCGAACCCGAGGTTGGACACAAAGTCGGAAGTCTCAGGAGTTGAGACCTGCAACAGGAAACTGTCGTAAAAAACGTTCGCTGCTCCAAACCCGAACATTGAAACGATAAACAGGGTCGATGCCATGACGTAATCGCCTTTATCAATCAGATACATGAGTGCAGTCGCCACAATGCCCAGAAAAGCGAATCCTATCCAGAACCTCTTTCTGCTCGCTGATCTGTCGGATATGCCGCCTATTATCGGAGCAACAATAGCGATGAGTGCGGTGGCAATGAAATTGGTATAACCCCAGTAAGCGGTCCTCATGTGTCGCGGTAGTTCAGAGGCCACGTAGCTTGCGTAATAGGCCGGAAGGACGGCCGCAATGACTACCGTGGCATACGCTGAGTTGGCCCAATCGTAAAAGGCCCATGCCAGAGCTTCACGTGTTACGCCCAATTTTTTCAGCCACTTCATGTCGCTGATTATAAGCTCTGTAAAAAGGCATCGAAACTCGGATGGTGTCGGGCGGGACGCCCA
>JAMOPK010000327.1 GCA_027064565.1 Caldifarciminota bacterium
GTCCCTGCCCAGGTCGATCCAGACTGCGGATGTGTCCCAGACGTTTTCGATGTTCCCGGACGCCATGGCGAGGATAGACGCCGCCGCCCAGTTTGCGTTTGTCGCCGAGTCGTCCACCGGATTGCCGAGGGTGTCCCACGGCAGGGATGCCCCCAGCCACGTCGAATCGCCTATCTGTTCAAGCGGAAATTGATGGCTCAGGTCGAACGAGTCCATTGGGCCTGTTATCGGCGAAAATGCCAGTCCCATGGACAGGAGCTCCTCGAAATTCGGGAAGTGTTCGGGATGGATCGGCGGATTTGGCAGGTGTCCGCCGGTCTCGCTCAGCGCCCCCGGCAGAAGGACATTTTCGGCGTAGTCCATCGGGTCAACTATCGGCGAATGCGCTGCAACGCTTCCAAACACATCCGGATGCCGGAAATACAGCCGTAGCGCGCCGTAGCCGCCCATCGGCCCGACGCCTATGACCGCCCGATAGGAACTATCGGCAAAAACGTGGTAGTTCCTGCCGACCTCAGCCATGATGTCGTTCAGCAGGAAGTCCTCCGCACCTCCGGCATAGAAATTGCCGCCATGTCGACCCTCTCCGTCAACCATGACCAGTATCGCCGGAGGGATGACCCCGGCCGATAGCATCCTGTCAACCACATCGAAAACCGGGTAGATGGAAAGAAATTCATCGGCACTTCGTCCGTAGGGCAGCAGGATGTAGATCGACGGCAGGCTGTCGGGACAGCTCTCGCAGTAGTTGTAGGGCAGATAAACCGCCACGTCCCTGCTGGACGTAGAATCGCTGTTCCAGACGGTGATGTGCTCGATTCTACCCTTTTTCAGGTCGTAGCCTTCGGTATCGGGAAAAGTTTTGCATCCAGAAAACGCCATGACGGCGAGCAGGGTCATCAAATAGATTTTTTTCATGTGCTGACCTCCGTTATAGGTTGTTTAGGATACTGCAGATTCCACCGATAGGGAAAAATTCCTGCCCGTTGTTCACTGCACGTGAGTTAACGGTTTAATTCAGGAGGTTCAGTGGGTTATCGGATGGGAATGGCGACTGCCCGCTCTTCTGTTCGGAAGTTGCAGCACCGGGCTGACGCCCGAAGTTTGCGAGGCTCTATAATTTCAACCAACGGAGTGACATTATGGTCAAAAACAAAGTCGATACTGTTGATATTTTGTTGCTGGATTTTGAAGAGGTTGCCACGCCGAAAGACACATACAGGAAGCCCATCTCCGGCGATGCGCAGAACGATGTCATGGTGCTGGAGAACGGGGGGATCGCTATTCGGGACGGCAGGATAGTGGAGGTCTCGAATTCCCGTGAGCTTGAGCGGAAATACGATGCCGAAAGGGTGTTCAGGTATCCCGGGAAGACCGCCATCCCCGGATTCGTTGATCCCCACACCCACCTCGTCTATGGCGGATGCCGACATCGGGAGTTCGAGCTGAGGCTTAGAGGAGTGCCTTACGTGGAGATCCTCAAAGCCGGCGGCGGCATAAACGATACGGTCGCCCAGACCCGTGCGCTTGACGAGTCCGCCCTTTACTCCCTCGCCCGTCAGAGGCTCAGGACAGCCATTGCTCACGGCACGACTTCCATCGAGATCAAATCGGGCTATGGACTGGATGTGGAGAACGAGCTCAAAATCCTCAGGGTTATCGATAGATTGCGCAGAGAGAACGAGATAACGGTGGTGCCGACGTTTCTGGGCGCCCATGCTATCCCCCCGGAATACCGCAGAGACAGGGCCGGATATGTGAGGCTGGTCGTAGAAAAGATGTTGCCTGAGTTCCGGGGACTTGCCGAGTTCGTCGATGTGTTCATGGATGAGGGCGCCTTCACAGCGGAGGAGACGGCATGGATTTTCCGTGAGGCCCTGAAGCTCGGATACAGGCTGAAACTCCATGCCGATGAGCTTGCGCCGACGGGCGGAGCGGAGCTTGCGGCGGAGTTCGGGGCGGTTTCCGCCGACCATCTGGTTAAGATATCCGACGAAGGGATACGGAAGATGGCGCAGGCCGGCACGATAGCAGTGCTTCTGCCGGCCACGACCTTTATGTTGAGGCACAGGGAATATGCGCCGGCAAGGAAGCTGATCGAGTCGGGCGTGCCTGTGGCGCTTGCCACCGACCACAATCCCGGCACCTCGCCGGTGATCTCTCAGGCCATTTCGATGGGTCTTGCGACGATGATGATGGACATGACCCCTGCCGAGGCCCTCACGGCTGCAACCCTGAATGCAGCCTATGCCATCGGAGCAGGGGAGGAAACCGGTAGCCTTGAATCCGGCAAATGGGCGGATGTGGCGATCCTCGATGCGCATTCTTACGTCCACACGGTGTATGAGTTCGGTAGAAACCTTGTAACGGCTGTCTTCAGAAGGGGAGAGTTGATTCATGAAACCTAAGATAGGTGTTATCGGCGTCGGCCATCTTGGATTTCACCATGCAAGGGTACTGTCGCAGCTGGATTCCTGTGAGCTTGTTGGGATATATGACATCGACATGGAGCGAGCGCGTTCTGTGGCTTCACAGTGGAACACAAAGGCTTACGAAGACATCGAATCGCTGATCCGTGACGTTGATGCCATAAGCTGTGTGGTGCCGACGGTCAACCATTTTGAGGTGGGCAGGCTCGTTCTCGAACACGGCAAACACCTTTTCCTTGAAAAGCCCATGGCCAGAACGCTTCAGGAAGCCGAGCAGCTGCTCCAAATTGCAGATTCCGCTGGCGTGAAGTTTCAGGTGGGCCACATTGAACGGTTCAACCCTGCCATTCTTGCCATCAAAGAGCAAATAAACGAGCCACATTTCATCGAAAGCCACCGACTTTCACAATACAATGCCAGAAGCACGGATGTTGATGTGGTGCTTGACCTCATGATCCACGACATCGACCTGACGCTTTTTTTCATGGGAAAGGATCCCATCCGAGTGGATGGTGCCGGAGTGCCGGTTCTGACTGACAGGATCGATGTCGCCAACGCCAGATTGGAATTCGACAGGGGCGAGATTGCCAACCTCACGGCAAGCAGGGCTTACATTGGAAAGAAAAGGAAGATTCGGATATTCCAGCCGGACGCTTACATCTCGGTGAACTTCGTTTCGATGGATGTGGAGATCTATCGCAAAATTGATTCCACCATCCTCCCTTATTTCCCCAGCGTTGATAAAAGCGTGGAACCTCTCAGACTCGAACTCGAATCGTTCATAGATGCAGTTCGTTTTGATCGTCCCGTGGCGGTTTCGGGCGAGGAAGCGCTCAAAGCCCTCAGGGTGGCCTTTCAGATTATCGATGAAATAGATAAAAGGTTGGAACTATCCGGTATTCTGGAAAAGAGCAGGGAGCGTTTGAGATGAATCTTTCCTCGATTGGCCGAAAGTTTTTCAAGGTGAGAGGCTACATGGGTGTTCCTGTATTTTTGCTGGCTGTCATTTTTGCGGATGAAGGCCGCTCGATGCCAGCTCTCGGCCTAATCTCGATCCTCATAGGCGAGATCATAAGGATATGGAGCGTGGCGTATTCGGGAGCCACCACACGGGCAAGACAGATAATGGCTCAACGCCTTGTGAGAGAAGGGCCATATAGCATGACAAGGAACCCGATTTACATCGGAAATTTCCTGATAGGACTTGGCGTTGTGCTGTTTTCCGGTGCCCTGTTCCCGTATCTGCTCGTTGCCTATCTGATTCTTTTCTGGATGGAGTATATCCCAATAATTCATGCCGAGGAGGAATATCTTTCCTCAAAATTTGGCGAAGAGTTTGAACGTTACAAAAGGGAGGTGCCGAGGGTATTCCCGAATTTCTGGAGGTTTAGGCCTCCAGAGGGCTATACGCCTGACATCCGGATGGCAATCCGGTCGGAAAAAAGCACCTTTTTCATCCTATCCGGGACGCTGGTGGCTATAATTCTCAAGTTCATCTTCTTATAACGCTCCAGATAACGGCGATTTTCCACAGCACATCCAGAACTTGTTTTGCTAAGACTAATTTGTTTTTGGGGACCTCAATCACGTCTCCCGAACGTATGCCGATGTCTTCCACAGCGCTCCTTTTCTGCATTTCTCCCCACACGTTGATTTTGAGCCGTTTGCCATCCCTGATAACCCGCACATGTTTCAAGTCCCCGTTTTCGGTCAGTCCTCCCGCTTTGCCAATGGCGTTCCAGATGTCATCGTAAGGTTCGAGGAAATATTCGCCGGGACGCTTTACCTCTCCAACAACGTATATGCGATACATGACCGAAATGTTGTAAACAGGTCGTTTGAAATAGTTTGAGTAAGCGTTATAGATGGAGTCCTGCAGGTCGCGGGCAGTAAACTTTGACACCTCTATTCTCCCGATAAACGGCACAAAAACCGTCGTGTCCCCTTCCACAAACACTGTATCCACGTGTGTATAGGTGTAATGTCCATAATCATACTTGGACAGTGCTGTTGGTTGTCGGAACTTGATTACCACTGCGTCACCCGGATGCAAATTAAATAATACCCATAACAATAGTGAATGCATAGTTGCTATTATTTTACGGGAACAGGCATGTGAATTCTCAACCATTTCAGCCAATTGTTTTGTTTATGGAATTAGCGGTGCGGCATTTTGTGCAAGCTCAATCTATTGATTTTCAGAATCTTGTCCCGGTCAAGTAAATGCGATTGAGATGGCCTATCGACCTTTGACTTCATAAAAATTTCGCTATAAATTTAATCCACGATGGCAAAGGTCTATTACACCATTTCGGAGGTCTCAGATATAATCGACGTAAAACCCCATGTTCTCCGTTATTGGGAGGCCACTCTTGGTGTCCCACAGCCCCGCAGGAAAGCCGGAAAACGGTTTTACACCCCTCAGGATATAAGGATGGCCTACCTTATAAAAGTTCTCCTATACAAGCGTGGTTATACGCTTGATAAAGTTTCCAAACTCTTCAAAGAGCATGGTCCGGATAAGCTTTCGCCGGTAATGCTCGATCCGCTGCTCAACGATGTTCGAGAGGATATTCAGGCGGCGTTAAGCGAACTTACAGAGCTAAAAGAACTTCTGGAGGAGAGATGAAAGCGATAATCCTTGGATTGGTTCAGGGGATAACTGAATTCCTGCCTGTGTCAAGTTCCGGGCATCTTGTGGTTATGAAGTCGCTATTAGGATTTCAATCGCCCGGAATCGCTTTTGAAGTGTTGCTGCACCTTGCCACAATGCTTTCCGTTCTCGTGTTCTTCAACAAAAAGGTCATAACGGCCCTGTTAGATTGGAAATACGTCCTTGCCATAATTGTGGGGTGCATCCCGGCAGGGATAGTTGGGGTTTTCTTCGGCGATGCCATTGAGGCCATGTTTGATGGATTAAAATGGGTCGAGATCTTCTTTGTGCTCAACGGGGTGCTTCTTATTGCCGGATGGAAATTGGCACAAGGCAATCGGAATGGTAAGCAACTTAACCTATTGACGGCATTTTTGATTGGTCTGGCGCAGGCGCTGGCGGTGATGCCCGGAATATCCCGTTCCGGGATGACCATAACTGCCGGGGTCTTGCTTGGCCTTGACCGTGAGGAAGCGTTCAAGTTTTCGTTCTTTCTGTTCCTTCCGGCCGTTTTCGGGGCCGGCCTGCTTAAGGCCAGAGAAATCAGTGAGTTTGCTATTTCAGCGGGCGAGATAGGTGGTTTCATCGTGGCCTTTGGCATAGGGATTCTCGCCCTGTCTTTATTGAAAAATACCCTTTCCAGCAAGAAATTTTCAGCCTACGGCGTTTATACTCTTGTTCTTGGATTGATACTAATTGTCGTTGACAAAATATTTGGCATGGTCTAAAATCAAATTTGAATCGCAATTGAGTTGCAAAACTTTGCTAAGATAAACCAACACAATGACAAAAGGGAGGTAAAACGAGATGAGCTTGGTCGAATATTTCAACAAGGGCGGGTCGATGATGTGGTTGCTGGCCCTGGTGGCAATTCTGGCTATCGCGATAATCATTGAGCGTATCATAACACTCTGGATTGTACACAGGAAAAACCCGCTTAAGGTGTTCGAGGAATTCAAGGAAATCTTCGAATCCGATGGGATGGAAGCCGCGAAGGAATATCTCGCTAAAGAGAAATCGCCGATGGCAAAGATACTCCTTGTTGGGCTTGAGAAGATGAATCGCGGTCGCGCAGTAGTCGAGGAGGCCATGACAATGAAGGCCTCGAGTGTGCTCGCATTTCTTGATCGCGGCATGATTTACCTTAGTGCCTCGGCTACTGTTGCGCCGATCCTTGGATTCCTTGGAACAGTTACGGGGATGATCAAGGCATTTAATGCTATCGCTCTTGCTGGTGAAGTTGAGCCTACCCTTGTGGCCGCCGGTATCTCCGAAGCTCTTATCACCACAGCTACAGGTCTTCTGATCGCTGCACCAATAGCCATCTTTTATGCTGCATTTTCTTCTACAATAAATGGTTACGCGAGGAAAGCTGAAGAAGCATCCAATGCTTTTATCGAATACCTCCTTGAGAAGGGCTTGCTCAAAGAGGAATAAGCCCGGAGGTGATCTGCTGTGGCGATAGTTGAGAAAAAAATCAAGCAGGATGAGGTCGAAATTCCGACCTCTTCTATGTCCGACATTGCCTTCCTGCTGATTGTCTTTTTCATGACAACCTCGGTGTTCTCCCGTGATAAAGGCCTTAAGCTTGTCCTTCCGGAAAAAGGGCAGGAAGTCAAGGTGGCGTCCAAAAATCTGGTCAAGATAGCCATAAATCCTCAGGGGGAGGTTTTCTTTGGCGATCAGCCTGTCACTCTTGACCAGCTGCCTGAAAAGATTAAGAAAAAGCTTGCTGAGAATCCGAAATACGTGATCCTGATAAAGACCAACGAACTCGCACCTTACGACAAGATGATTCAGGTGCTGGACGTGGTGAAATCTGTGCCCGAGGCAAAGCGAATATCCCTTGGCGTGATTAAAACTGAACAGCCGCAGGGAGGTTAGTTGATATGAGGATAAAAGCGAAAAAGGAGCAAAAGGCTCAAATCCCAACCTCTTCTATGTCAGATATTGCTTTCCTGTTGATTATCTTCTTCATGCTGACCACCGTTTTTCGTAAGGAAACTGGACTCAAGGTTATCCTTCCGCAAGCCAAGATGACCGAGCGTGTTCTCAAAAGCCGTGATGTGGCCAATATCTACATCGACAAGGATGGCAGGATATCGGTTGACGACAAACTTGTCGCACCGGAACAGGTAAAACTTGCTTTCAAAGTCAAGCTCGTGGAAAATCCGTCGGTGCTTGCCCAGTTGAAAGCCGATAAAAGGGTTAAATACGGGACGGTCAATGACGTGTTGGACGCTCTACGCGAAGCTCAGGCTTTCAGGGTGATTTTCGCCACGGAATATAAGCGATGAAACCCCATAACCCTTTTAGGGGGTGATAAAATGGCAGAGGAAACCAAAAAACAAGATGAGCTTGAGGTCTATGAGCCGGAACAGGACTATTCCCTCCACCTGAACATTGCACTTACGATAACCCTTGCTCTGTTCATCATCCTGCTGACATCGATAAGAGTCGAAGTTAAACCTTACAAGCCGAAAAAGGAAGTTGTTGTAATGACTGAGGAAGTGAATACCGAGGTTGAACAGATGCAAGAAGAGGTTAACATTCCCAAACCCAAACTCCCTGTTCAGGTCGAAGAGGCGGAAGAGGGCGAAGAGACAGCTGATCTCAATGAACTTGGTGATATGGAAACAGCGGACTTCAATGAGCTTGTTGCACCACCTCCACCCAAAACCGACACGGCGATTGATTTCTACGCCGTCGAAATTAAACCTCAGATTATTAAGAGAGTTGAACCTGAATACCCCGATGTTGCACGTAGAGCTGGCCTTGAAGGCGATGTGTTCGTGCTCATGATCGTCGATGAAAATGGTGACGTGATCGATGCAAGGGTCGTGAAAAGCACCAATCCGATATTCAACGATGCTGCGCTCAAAGCTGTCAGACAGTGGAAGTTCAAGCCGGGTTATCAGCGGGATAAGCCTGTGAAAGTCAGGATAATGCAGCCTATACACTTTAGATTGACGAGGTAAGCCAAAGAAATGGAGATATGTGTTGATAAAATTAGCAAATAAGGAGGTTTTGAGGATGTGGATCAAAAAGAGGGCATGGGTGTTGGGCGTTGCCATGATCTTTGGTCTGGCAACGTCCCTGATCGCAGGAACTACCGGTAAAATTGTGGGTAGGGTGGTCGATGCCGATACCAAGGAGGGACTACCCGGTGCCAACGTTATTATTGAAGGCACCCACATGGGAACCGCCACAGACATGGACGGTTACTATGTGATCCTTAACGTCCCTCCCGGAACCTACACCGTCAAGGCTTCGATGCTTGGCTATCAGCCTATGGTGGTTAAGGGAGTGGTGGTTGAGGCAGACCGCACTACCGAAGTGAACTTCCGCCTAAAAGCCACAGTGTTGAAAGAGAAAGAGATCGTCGTCGTGGCAAAGGCACCTACCATCAAGAAAGACCTCAC
>JAMOPK010000328.1 GCA_027064565.1 Caldifarciminota bacterium
ATCCATGAAAACCACATCCTGAATGCCATTCTGCACATAATCTTTCCCTTTAGCTCTGACCCACACCGGCTTTTCGGGGATGAGGTAATTTGCAACGGAGATGTCGTGAGGGGCAAGGCTCCACATGACGTTTTCGTCCGAGCGTATCCTGCCGAGATTTACACGCCTGCTGTAAAGGTAAAGGATATCGCCTATCTCGCCGCCGGAGACCATCTCCTTCAATTTGTTCACCACGGGATGATAGAGCAGGAGGTGTCCGACCATAAGGACAAGGCCTTTGTTTTCAGAGAGTTTCACCAGTTCCTCAGCTTCCGTCACATCCAGCGCCATGGGTTTCTCGACAAACACATGTTTCCCGGCTTCGAGCGCCTTTTTCGCAAGCTGGTAATGCGTAACTGCAGATGAGGCTATCACCACCGCATCGGCATCTCTGATGGCTTTATCGCTGTCCGTTGTCGTTTTTATCCTCGGGAACTGTTGTTCAGCCCTTTTCAGCAGGGATTCGTTGAGATCGCACACCCAGACAAGCTCAATATCAGGGATGCTGTAAAGCACCCTTAAATGGTTCCTCCCCCAATTACCAACGCCGATAAGGGATATTTTCATTGCCTTCTCCTGTTCTTGATTTTCCACATCAATCTTTTCAGAGGATTCTTGCTCTTTGCCTCAAGTTCCTTGAGCTGATCCCTGTGTGTGTAGGAATAGTAATAGTAGTAGCGTTTATACCTGTATTTGTAATAGTAAAATTGCCTTTCGATATCGATGGCGTTCAGCACAGCGCCGATGATGTTTGCACCGGCCCTGTCGAGCATCTTTTTGGCCTGTTCGAGCACTTCTCTCTCCGTCTCAAGGGCTTTCACCACGAGAATCACGCCGTCGGTTTTGGTTGACAGTTCTGATGCATCGGTGGCGGGCAACACCGGCGGAGTGTCGAGAAACACGTAGTCGAACCGCTGGAGGATTTCCCTTAGTAGCCTTTCCATCTGTGGAGAGCCCAACAGTTCGGCGGGATTGGGCGGAATCTGGCCGCTTGTGATAAGCGCAAGGTTCGGGGAATAAGAATACAGATCGTGGACAACGTGCTCGAGCTTGGCACTTCCCACAAGTATGTCGGTGAGTCCCGGAATTCTGCTATGGTTGAAAATCCTGTGAAGCATTGGCTTTCGCAGATCAGCATCCAGAAGCAGCACTTTATGGCCCAGTTGAGCAAAAGTTATGGCAAGATTGACTGTAACCGTGCTCTTACCTTCCTGGGCAAGGCTGCTTGTCACTACCACAGAACGCAGTGGCTTGCTGATGCTCGAAAATTTCAGATTTGTCCTCAAAGCTCGATATGCCTCAGCGACAGGAGAGGACGATAACTGTCCCACCGTGAACAATCGGGTCTCTATTGCTTTATCACGAGCCCCTTTTTTGTCAACGATGCTTATTTTTGGAATCGTCCCTATGACAGGAATCCCGATATGGTTCTCGATTTCTTCAGGAACCTTTATGGAAGTGTCCATATACTCGGAAACGAAAGCCCCCCCTATACCCAGCATGAGTCCAAGGATTAAACCAAGGATTATGTTGAGT
>JAMOPK010000329.1 GCA_027064565.1 Caldifarciminota bacterium
TGATGAGATATACGGGTTGAGTCTCAGGCTCGGTGCTGACCATGTGGCTTTCAACCGCTACATAGGGCCGCCTTTACCCGAAATAGAGCCAGAACCGTGGCAGGCCGTGCAGGCACTCGAGCAGGTTCAGGACTGGATCGCTCAGGAACTCCGGGTGAGGTTTGGGACACCTGTGCCACAATGCTTTGCAAAAATCTCTGTAAGTCCCTGCCTGGCGGGCCAAGCATTTTTCACCGTTGATCCCTGGGGAAACGTGAGGCCTTGCAATCATGCCCCGGTTGTCGTCGGCAATATCCTGAATCAGTCGGTGGAAGAAATATTGACCTCCCCGAAAATGCAATGGTGGAACTCTATGTTGCCGGTGGAATGTCAGGGATGCCCTCTGGCCAATTATTGCCACGGTGGATGCAAAGCCGAGACCCTTCTGAGGCCTCTCGACACTTACTACATTGAGAGAAGAAACTTTGTCCTGGAACCTACAGGTGGAGAATAGGAAATCCTATCAGACGGTTTTCACCTTTCCCAACCTTATAACAGCTCGGAGAATTACAACAACCCCAAAAATGGAGGAGACCGGCGGCCGAGCCCATCCGAATCGATTCACCCATCTTCGCTAACAGGTTCTATCACAATGGATGACATTAAAAACTCCAAATATTTCTTTCCCATATCTGTAAGATCGAAATTTTTACCGCTTAGTATCCACTGGAAAGCTAACCCATCGATAGCAGCAACAACTGAACGCGCAAATTCCTCCGGTGGTAGTGTGCTTTTGAATTTGTTAGATTTAACTCCTTCTCTGTAGATCGATTCTATCAATTTCATCAACCTGCAATAAAATTCCCTGAGTCTACTTTCCAACGGATATACTTCTCCTTTCCGGACATGCTCGGTCCAGAACATGAACAACACACGAAGGGCATCTTCCCATTTCACACCAATCTCAACTAAGGAATTTATCACGCACTTCAGCTTTGTCACTGCGTCATCGGTAGAATTGACCATATTTTCTATGTGCTCCAAAAAACGTTTTTCAAGGAGTTCCGCAAGAGAAAAGAAAAGCTCTTTCTTATTGCGAAAATATTCATAAATGGTGGCCTTGCCTATTCCAACCTTATTGGCCACATCCGCCATTTTTGTGTTGTGATAGCCTTTTTCGGCAAAGACAAGCAATGCACCTTCAAGTATCTTTATCCGTTTCTTAGTTCGATCCACCTTTCTCATTTTTCTTCCCCTCCACACTTGAAATCGACCGACCGGTCGGTTAGTATTATAGACCATTTAAGTAGCTTTTTAAACAGGAGGAATCAATAATGGCTAAGATAGTCGATAGGATCAAAGCAGAAGGGGTAGTGGCTGTGCTCAAAGGCTTGCTCTCAAACACAACGGGAAGGGAATATCTGCTTAAGAAACTTGATGATACCATATACCGCCAAGTGGTGCTGAAAAACTCTAAAGGCAGACCTCGCAAGGTCCAGGAAGACAAGTATAACATGCTTATGGCGATGGCAGTATCTGTTTTTAGAAACATCGATAGAGGCATAATCTCACGAAACATAGCCTACAAAACTTTAGATTCTCTTGTGAAAGGCGCTTTACTCCATAGCGGTGCAGATGCTGAGCGGAAATTCAAGGAAAAATATGGGTTCTCCCCTCCAAGCTTCTTGACAATAAGTCCAGGTAAAGCTTGCAACCTCAGATGCAAAGGATGTTATGCGGCATCAGGTGCCAACCCGGAAAAACTGAGTTTTGATGTCTTCGAGAGGATCGTTCGTGAAGCCCACGACTTCTGGGGCAGTCGTTTCATTGTGATTTCGGGAGGAGAACCAACAATTTATAAGCATGACGGCAAAACGGTGTTCGACCTCTATGAAATGCATCCTGATATGTACTTCCTGATGTATACTAACGGAACACTGATAGACAAAAACATGGCTAAAAGGATGGCCGAACTCGGCAACATCACACCTGCGATCTCAGTTGAGGGTTACGAGAAAGAAACTGACGAACGACGCGGCAAAGGTGTGTTCAAAAAGGTTTTGACCGCAATGGATAACCTCAAAGAGTTTGGTGTCCCGTTCGGAATTTCCATCACTATTACCCGCTATAATGCTCCCTTGCTTATGAAAACCGAATTTTACGAATATTATTTCGAGGAACTTGGCGCCACTTATGCCTGGCTGTTCCACTACATGCCGATCGGTCGTCAGATCTCTCTCGAATTGATGCCGACACCTGAGCAGAGGGTCTCTCTATACTGGAAATGGCGGGAAATGGTGCGGGAAAGGCGGTATTTTGTGGCTGATTTCTGGAACAGCGGCGTGGTATCCGATGGTTGCATCGCTGCAGGACGTCCTGGAGGCTACCTCTACATCGATTGGGATGGTAATGTGATGCCTTGCGTGTTTGTTCCATATTACGTCTCTAACATCAACGAGATTTACGCAAACGGCGGCAACCTGAACGATGCAATCATTACGCCTTTCTTTGAGAAAATACGGAAATGGCAGTTTGAATACGGATACAAATACCAATCCACACCGAATAACTGGTTGATGCCATGCATGATAAGGGATCACCATGCCGAATTTCGGGCAATTGCCGATGAGGTCGGCGTCAAACCGGAAGACGAAAACGCCAAAGCCGCATTTGAGGATCCGGATTACTACAAGGGGATGGTGAACTATGACAACCACCTTAAGGAAATAAGTGAACCAATCTGGAAAGAGGTGTTCATTGAGCCTGAAAAAAATAATAAAAAATAAAAATTCAACTATAAGGAGGGGAGGTCTTCTTCCTCCTCTCCCCCTCTTTTGGCATGAAGAATGGCTCAAAATCCGCTTCTCTGAATAGTGATTGAATTATACTTCCTTCCCGTATCAGCCTCAGCTCTACCCACCGTAAAGCTTTCATTACTGGAAGGGAACAACCTGATAGAGGTGGAAGACCCATATTTTCAGTTATGTCCATCTGATCTCAGGAGGTATGGGGCTGTTCAAGCATTTTTTCAGGAAGGTTAAGGCTAAAATGAAAATTAAGAGGCAAACCGGGGGTACTACATAAAAACAAAAGCCCCGAACGGGGCTTGGATATGGGCCCGGGTGGAGTCGAACCACCGACCTCTCGCTTATCAGGCGAACGCTCTAACCAACTGAGCTACGGGCCCCCGAATTGGGGGAAAAATAAAGAAAGTGGAGTGTCTCCGGACAGTGAGACAGGGTTATGTTGTGATAAGAGTACAAACTCCTTTGAAAGGAGGTGATCCAGCCGCACGTTCCCGTACGGCTACCTTGTTACGACTTCGCCCCAGTCACCGGGCCCGCCCTAGGCGCCTCCCTCCCGCCGAAGCGGGTTGGGCGAGCGACTTCAGGCGTTCCCGGCTCCCATGGCGTGACGGGCGGTGTGTACAAGGCCCGGGAACGTATTCACCACCCCATGCTGATAGGTGATTACTAGCGATTCCGCCTTCACGCAGGCGAGTTGCAGCCTGCGATCCGAACTGGGAGCGGTTTTAGGGATTGGCTCCCCCTCGCGGGGTTGCAACCCTCTGTACCGCCCATTGTAGCGCGTGTGTAGCCCTGGGCATAAAGGCCACACGGATCTGACGTCGTCCCCACCTTCCTCCGGCTCATCGCCGGCAGTCCCCTTAGAGTGCCCGGCCGCTCCATGAGCGCCGATGGCAACTAAGGGCAGGGGTTGCGCTCGTTGCGGGACTTAACCCAACACCTCACGGCACGAGCTGACGACGACCGTGCAGCACCTGTGCCGGCTCCCGCCCGAAGGCGGGTCCCTCCCCTTTCGGGTCGGTACCACCGGCATGTCAAGCCCAGGTAAGGTTCTTCGCTTAGCGTCGAATTGAACCACGCGCTCCACCGCTTGTGCGGGCCCCCGTCAATTCCTTTGAGTTTCACCCTTGCGGGCGTACTCCCCAGGCGGGGTGCTTAACGGTTTCCCTGCGGCACTGAGTCCCGAAGGACCCAACACCTAGCACCCATCGTTTACGGCCAGGACTACGGGGGTATCTAATCCCCTTCGCTCCCCTGGCTTTCGGGCCTGAGCGTCAGGGACGCCCCAGAGAGCCGCCTTCGCCACCGGCGTTCCCCCCGATATCTACGCATTTCACCGCTACACCGGGAGTTCCGCTCTCCTCTGACGCCCTCTAGCCCGGCAGTTTCAAGCGCAGTCTGACGGTTGAGCCGTCAGATTACACGCCTGACTTACCGGGCCGCCTACGCCCCCTTTAAGCCCAGTGATTCCGGGCAACGCTCGCCCACCCCGTATTACCGCGGCTGCTGGCACGAGGTTAGCCTGGGCTTCCTCTGGGAGTACCGTCAAGGCTGACTGCTGTTCACAGCCAGCCCCATCGTCCTCCCTGACAGCGGTTTACGACCCGAAGGCCTTCTTCCCGCACGCAGCGTCGCTGGGTCAGGGTTTCCCCCATTGCCCAAATTTCTAGCCTGCTGCCTCCCGTAGGAGTGGGGCCCGTGTCTCAGTGCCCCTCGGGCCGGCCGTCCTCTCAGACCGGCTACCCGTCGTAGCCTTGGTGGGCCATTACCCCACCAACTAGCTGATAGGCCGCGGCCCCCTCCTCCGGCGCCAGCTTGCATTGCAGAGGCCGGCTTTCACCTCCTCAGGATGCCCCAAGGAGGCTGTATGCGGTATTAGCCCGGATTTCTCCGGGTTATCCCCCACCGGAGGGCAGGTTAGCCACGTGTTACTCCGCCGTCCGCCGGTCTACTCCCCCGCCGAAGCAGGGTTTCGCCCACGACTTGCATGGCTAAGACACGCTGCCAGCGTTAGCCCTGAGCCAGGATCAAACCCTCCATAGGGAATATTTTTCCTTGCTCAGTCTCGTCTCACCATCCAGAGACACTCCACTTAGTTTTCAAAGAACCCTTTTTGAAGGCGCAAATATGTTAGTGGAGACAACTGCCCTTGTCAACCCCCTGCCTCCAATCCAGACTGCCATATTTTTCGCCTGTCAATCAATAAATTCCGATGCAATCTGTTTATTGCCAAAATTTTATTGCCTAATCGATTGTCAATAAATCAATTATCTCACACAAACTTCACATCTCAAAAACTGAGCCTACACCAGCATCAACAAAACGGTGGCCAAATTTATCCCTTATGACCTCCCTCGCCCTCGTCCCGGTGCAGTGGCATGGCGCAATCTTATCCACCCCGATTTCAAAAAGCTCATCCGCAATTTTCGCCACATTCGCAGGTGCGAACCCGCCAAGATGAAATCCACCGATAACAAAACGAGGGGACCTGCCGCACAGCTCCACGAACCTCCTGACTATGTTGACAATGCCCGGATGGGAACATCCCACTACCAGCAACTTGCAATCGACTATGAGGGAGTGTTCCATCAGGGAACCGCCCGCTTTCATGCTTCCGGTGCTGAGAAAACCGCCGCCAATTTCATAGGCCCGCTCATCGATGGGGATGAAATTAGCTCCGTAAAGCCGTATCCGCTCATCTATACCCCGTGGATGCAATGAGGGACCTAAAACTACCCTATCTCCGTTCATTTTCAGCAATTCCCACAATCCGCCGGTATGATCCCAGTGCCAGTGCGAGATGAATATCATCGGAAGCAGTTTGAGATCAACGCCCATCTTTCTGGCGTTATCAAGGAGAACATCGGCCCTGCTGCCCGTGTCGAACAGCAACAATCTATCACCTTTCTGCACCAGAGCCGAAAAACCCCAACCGGTCACAAGATCACTCCGATGCAGGTAGTTGTCGAAAATGACTGTTAATTTCATCGTGGGATATTATGACACTTCGCAACCATGGTTACAAGATTCCGAATCGACTCATCAAAAATACAAGGTATTCGTTGACTCGGTTATCCCCACATGAGCTGTAAGACTTACCCCAAAAATTGCATAATGCTTTTCAATCTATCAGCTTCAAACTTCATGCTCATCAGTTGATGCATCCGAAAAGGTTCGACTTGATCAGCGGGATCAGCCCCGATTTTGGGAACATCCTTACTTGAGGACACAGAACTACTGAGGGGACAACACCGTCGGACGAAACCCTACCTACCAGCGGAGGACAATATCCGTCAAACTGTTTTTTAGGACCGGGCGAATACTTGCAAATAGGGGGCTACCATCCAATCGCGAGGTCAATGTTGTTCTTCGCGAGGCAACTTTATCCTTCCGGTGAACCCGGATTTTTCAAAATTGCAGGATGAAAGCTCCTGAATGTGCTGCAAAAGCTTTCCGGTTGTGTCGGGATAAGGGCTGTAAAATGCTTTCCGATATCTGACTTCCAGAGGGATGATGTGATAGACTGTGGAATCACCCCACAACTCGGCCATGACCGCCATCCCGCTTGCCGAGTTTGTCCTCGACCTGAATGCGTAGTTGCCAAGGGAATAGAAAATCGGTTTGCCCTTATAAATCTCCACGCCCTGAACGACGTGAGGATGAGAACCTATGACGAGGTCAGCGCCGCTGTCGATCGCTCTGTGCGCCAGCCGCCGCTGATAGGTTTTGGGCGTATCGAGTCGTTCGGCTCCCCAGTGAAAGAAGGCCACTACAAAATCAACGCTGTCTCTGACGCTTTTGATGTCTTTCGCGATGTAACTTTCGCTTCCGTAAGCAGTTCCGGGTCGGCGGGATGTGGCCCAGTATTCCTGCGGGTAGGTGTTGGAGTAGGCAAAAACGGCGATTTTTCGGCCGTTTACGTCGAAAATCATGGGTCTCCTTGCCTCCCGCAGGTTCATGCCGGCCCCACAATGCTTGAGGCCGAGGGAGTCCAGTATCGATAGGGTCTGTTCCAGCGCCTCAGGGCCGAAATCCATGATGTGGTTGTTGGCGAGGCCGAACCCATCAAATCCGGCGGCTTTCGCGAACCCCAGAAGACGCGGGGAAGCGAGAAACGTGAACTCTTTGCCCTCAACCGGGATGCCCTTCGTCCCGAACGGACACTCAAGGTTGGCGATCGCCACATCGGCCGAATCTATCAGCTCCATAGTCCCGCGAAATGGAAACAGAGAATCCTCTCTGACGGAGGCCACTTTATCCATCCCCGCCATCATCAGGTCGCCGAAGAAAAGGATTCTTGTCGGGCGGATCGCCGATGAATCCGCTGTGAGACCGATGATCAAGGTGAGCAGGATATTCATCTCATCTCATCTCATCTCCATAAAAAGATGGGAGGCGGGGAATGCCCCGACCTCCCACCGGCCTTTCCGTTCAGGGTTTTACCTGAGTGACACCAATTTTTTGACTTTCATGGCCCTGCCGTTGACCGAGTAGCGAACGAAATAGACGCCGGAGCCGGGAAGCTCGAAGGACAGCGTGTGCATGCCCGCCTCAGCATTGCCGGAATAGACCTTCTTCACCATTCGCCCGGACGCATCGAAAATGGAGATATCGACCGTTGCCCTCTCAGGAAGCGAGAACCTGAGTGCGCCTCTGCTGTTGAGGATGGTGCTGGAAATGGCGAAATCGGGCTTTTTCACAGGTTCCGACGACTCACTGACCGATGTCGGGCCTGTTGTGAACCTGATGGCGAACTGGTTGCGAGGCCCATTGAAAGTCACGGGGTGATTCCCGTTGTAGAGGAGCGAGATTCCATCGGTTTCAGAAGGTGATTCAATTCCGATGGAACAGCTGCTGGCATCTCCAACCGATTGATACTGGAACCATATTTCGCCGTCTCCGGTTGTCGTGCCCCTGAACGCCGGGTCGTAGAAGATGACCTCGAAGGTCTCGGAGGTCGAGCTGCCGTAATGCCTGACCTGGTGCCATTCAACTACG
>JAMOPK010000330.1 GCA_027064565.1 Caldifarciminota bacterium
GGGTCTATTCCGCCGATGGACGGCTTGTTTGGCAACGGTCAGCCCTTTCAAGCGGAAAGGTGACCCTGAGCTGGAAACCGGCGAAATCGGCTCACAACGGGGTGTATTTCTATCGGATGTCCGTCGGAACAAAGGTGAAAACCGGCAAATTCGTGCTTCTGAAGTGAGGAAAAAGCTCCTTCTGGTGGCCTACTATTTCCCGCCCCACAATTTCGTCGGGGCTTACCGACCGTTCAGGTTTGCGAGATACCTGAGCAGGATGGGCTGGGAGGTTACCGTCCTGTCGGCTCAGGGACCTGAGAAAAGGCGGCGGGACGATGAACTCCTCAAGTTCCTGCCCGAAAGCGTGGATGTCCACAGGGTGCCTGCGCCGGAGGCCGGCGAGCCGTCGAAAAGTGCAGTCAACCGGTTTCGCCGATTCGCCCGAACGCTCCTCGATCTCGTGACATTCCCGGATAAGAAATTGCTCTGGGTCAGGCGTGCAAGGCCGATTTTCAGAAAACTGATTGATTCCATCAAGCCGGATGTGGTGCTGATAACAGCTCCGCCTTATTCCAGCTTGTGGCTTGGTTTCGAGGCCGGTAAAATGGGCATCCCCTGGGTGGCAGATTTCCGCGACGCATGGGTCGAGGACGCATTGAACGCCTACAGGACTCCGCTTCACAGAAGGCTCGCCCGCAGCTCCGAGAGGAGAGTCCTTGGATCAGCAGCGGCTTCGACTTTCGTCAATCGATGGCTCCTCAGAAATGTCGCCGAACGGAATCCCGAATTCGCCGATCGATTACACCTGATTTCCAACGGATTCGACCCCGAACTCCTGCCGCGCGCCGTGAGAACAGAGGACGACACCGTGGTCTCCTACATCGGCACGCTCTACGACGACAGAAAACCCGATGTCCTCATCAGGGCCGCCAAACTGTTCCTTGACCGACATCCCGGCGCCAGAATCCGCCTCAGATTTGTTGGAAAAAGCGAGTATGACGTGAGGCTGACAGCGCGGCGATGGGGGTTCCCGGAGGAGGATGTGGAGCACATCGAATTCACCGGTTATCGGCAGGCCGCGGAGATGGGAATCTCGTCAACGGCGCTCTGGCTGATAGTGAGCCACAGGGAAAAAGCGGCATCGCTGACCGCTCCGGGCAAACTTTACGATTACATCGGGTTTATGAGGCCTATCATCGCCTCGGTCCCGGATGGAGTCGTGCGGGAAATCGTGGCGGGCTTCTCCGACAGCTTTGTTGTGGCGCCTGATGACGAGGTCGGCCTTGCGAATGCGCTCTCGGAAATCCACTCGATGAGGGTTAACGGCGAGATGAAGGTCGATGTTTCGGCGAGGCAGGAGTTTGACATCCGGAAATGGGTTGAAAGGCTCGATGCCCTGCTGAAATCGCTAACCTGAGCGCTCAGTTTTTCCAGTAGCTTCGGGTGAAAAGCACGAGAGTAATGACCCGACTTTGACAGTTTCTACCCCAAAATCACCCTACTCAAATTTGTAATTCCTTATAGCTCAATTAACTCATTTTCCCCTGCCTTCCCCGAGAGACCGACGAATGG
>JAMOPK010000331.1 GCA_027064565.1 Caldifarciminota bacterium
AGCAATACTGAGCGGTTGCCTGTCTGGTTCTGCCAGAACAACTGCGACAGCATCATCAACCTCAAATCACGCAGGATAAAAGCTGAACCTTACATGTTCTACAAAGCGATGTGTTTGATTGAGAAGGATTCCACGAGGTCAAAGGGTTTCGAGCTGATGGACAGGCTCATGGAGACAGCGCCTTCATCGAATTACATCCAGCAGGCGCTCAGGATAAGGAGCTATGCGATGCTGAGCGACTCTGCAACCTTCAAAAAGCTGTTCATTGTCGAAAAGCTGGCCATTTGCATGCGTTACGGTGAAGCGGTGGACACGCTCGACGAGCTTCTGAAGTCGGCGAACATGGATTCCACCATCAGGTGGAATCTGATGGTTAGAAAGGGCGAACTGCTGCACGAGATGGGGCAGGACAGTCTTGCGATACAGGTGCTTATGGAGGTCAAGTTCCCTTACCGTCCGATGGCGCTCTGGCACGCCTTTAAGATAGCCATGGAAAACGGGGAGCTTGAACTGGCTCAAAAATTCTACGATGAGCTTATCACTAAGTATCCCCGCTCTCCGTTCACACAGATGGCCATCGGATTGATGTGAGGAGGAGGAGATGGGAACGAAACTGGAAAGGTTTGTGCTCGGCGCAACGGCCGTCGGGATATTCATTTTCTGGGCAATTTTCATGGCCACCCTGAAAATGCAACCCTCAACGACGTTTGCCGTCCATGAGCCGTGCTGGCTCAAGTGGGAGCTTTCGTTCCCGATAGCCGACATCATATTCGGCATCATGGCGTTGCTTGCGCTGATCCTGCACCTGAGAAACAGACCCTCAGCCTTCATGGTGCAGGCCTTCGTCGCCGGCGGCCTTATCTTTTTAGCAGTTATGGGCATCACCTTTTTCATCCAGAATCAGCTGTATATCGGCAAAGATGGGGTCATAGAGGCTGGCATACATGCCTACCTCCTGATAGCCGGGATTTTTCTCGCATGGAGTTCATTTTCAAAGACAAAAGTGGAGGTAAGGAAATGAAGATAGCAATCGGAGCGGATCACAGGGGCTATCGCCTGAAAGAGGCTCTGATCAAGTATCTCAAGCAGAACGGCCATGAGGTCGTGGATGTCGGCACAGACACCGATGAGGTGTCGGTCGATTATCCTGATTACGCCATCCCGGTGGCCGAGATGGTTGCAAAAGGCGAGGCCGATAGGGGGATACTTATCTGCATGACAGGAGTTGGGATGTCGATAACCGCCAACAAAGTTGATGGGATAAGGGCGGGGCTGATTTACTATCCCGAACTCACCGAGTTGGCAAGGAAGCACAACAACATCAATGTCCTGTGCCTTCCGGGCGGCTACATGGAGAAGGAGAAGGCCTTTCAGGCTGTCGAGCTGTTTCTCAAAACTGAATTTGAGGGCGGACGTCACGAAAGGCGGCTGAACAAGATTGCCGATTACGAAAAAAGACGGTGCGGTTAGGCCGTTCACTCAAGGAGTCTTTTGATCTCGGCGATATCCTCGCTGATACGTGCCCTGAGCTCGTCGATTGAATCGAATTT
>JAMOPK010000332.1 GCA_027064565.1 Caldifarciminota bacterium
CCACATCCTCGCACACGATGGGCGTTTCCGGCGGCAGGCCAAGGGATACGGCGAGAGTGGACACCCTTTCACGATAATCGTTCTCCGCCTTCAGCAGGTTTAACCTCGCCTGACCGGCCTGGACCTTTGCGCTCAGGAGGTCTATGCGGCTTACGTTTCCTAACCGGTATTGCGTTTCCACGAATTTCAGGTTCTCCTCCGCACGTCTGAGCTGGTTCTTGCGGGCCTCGTAGGTTTTCCACGCAGAGAGCGCCATGAGGTAGTTTTCCTCCACGTTGAGCACCGTCGATTGGACGGTTTTTCTCAGGTTGTAGCGGCTGGACAGGGCGCTGGCTCTTGAACCCAACACCATTTCAATCCTATCGACGCTGAACAGGTTGAAGCTCACGTTGAAGGTCTGGTTTGACGGCATCGTATCGGTCTGCGAATAGCTGAAGGTCGGCGTGATGCCATAGGACAGGATCGAGTTCCAGTAGCTCAGATTGGAGCTTCTGTCCTTCTGCTGGACCGATTTGAGAGAAGGATTGTTGCTCAGAGCCATGTCCAGAGCACGGGGCAAACTCAAATGCAAAGTGTCCGGAAATGTGAGGATTGCGAGCAGAAGCAACTTCATGTTTTTTCCCTCCCGATGAATGTTTTTCAGGTGGTTTCTATTGTAGAGTATCGGGGATTTGAAATCCCGCAGCCTTCTGACGGCTGGGGACGGCCGTCCCACCGATGTTTTTGGCTTTCCGACCTTCCATTTTTAACCGCTCCATCAAGTGGCAACCAATGAGAAGTAGGTCGGGCGTCTCGCCCGACGGTGAAGGGCGTCTCGCCCGACGGTGAAGGACGTCTCGCCCGGCGGTTCGGTTCCGCTTTATAATTTAGGCACTTATGAACATTCCAAAAACAAATCGTCCATGTTCTTTCTCGCCGCTGCATTTTCTATGCAAATCTCAAATTCGGTCTTCGGCTGAACAAAAATGGAAGGAAGGAGATGATACAAACCATAATAACCCATCCCCTGCTTCTTCTTGCTTTTGCCATTGGGCTTTTTATGGCCTGGGGCATCGGGGCCAATGACACGGCCAATTCCATGAGCACCGCTGTGGGCGCTGGTGCCATAACCCCCACTCAGGCAGTGATCATCGCCGCTGTCCTCGAATTTGTGGGCGCCTACTACTTCGGCAAGCACGTCACGGAAACCATCCGCAAAGGCATCATCGATCCAGCGCGGATCAACGACGTGAACGTGCTCATCCACGGTTCCCTCGCCGCCCTGCTCGCCGCCGCCATCTGGCTCCTCGCGGCAAGCTACTGGGGCCTGCCGGTCTCAACAACCCACTCCATCGTGGGCGGACTGGTGGGCTACGGGATCGCTTATGCAGGATTTGGCATCGTGAGATGGGGAAAGCTGGTGCTCGTCGTCCTCAGCTGGATACTTTCGCCGTTCGTGGGCGGATTGGTGGGATTCGTCCTGTTCTGGCTGATCAGAAAGACGATTTTAGGCACCGATGATCCGCTCGAAAACGCCCGAAAGTTCGCGCCCTTCTGGATCGGGCTGGCG
>JAMOPK010000333.1 GCA_027064565.1 Caldifarciminota bacterium
TCAAAGTCGATGTCCATATCCTGTAAAGCCTGCGGATCACCTCCGTCTTCCAGTCCATTCCCTGACGATCTCCTCCGCCTTTCGCATGATTTCCGACCTGTAATTCTCCATCTCCACCACACGGCCGGTCAACCGCGACTCCTCGGCTGCAAAGGCCATGAAATGGCTTTCAAGGGAGTTCATCGCGGATGTGAGGGGCGGCTCCAATCCCCGAACTGACCTCAAAAAACCCCTGACCATGCCGAAATCACCGCCTCCATGCCCGCTTTCTGACGGAGGGACATCAACCTTGATGGACGATTTGCCCCAGAAATGCGGATGAATCTCGATGACGCCATGTCGATAGTCGAATTTGCCCCTGAGCGTCCCTTCAGGGCCATCGTAGCGCATGGTTCGGGACTCCTCGAAGCCGTGGCCGTTCATGGTCATCGCCACCGTGACTCCGCTCTCGAACTCAATGTTAACAACCTGATGGTCAACGACATCATTGTCTGAGTGGAAAACGCATTTGCCGTAATTCGACTCCCGCAGCGCCCGCAGTCTGCCCTCATAACTGAGGTCGTTCGTTATGGCGTTCACCGGCCAGCCCTTAATTTTCATGTTCAGATAGATTTTGTGGACATCATAGGGACATGTCTCCCTCACAGGACACGGGTCGAGACAGCTTTCAGGTGCCCCTTCGGGCGCATTTTCCGGCCTGAAATGTTTGAGGCTGCCGGCGGAATGGATTTTGACCGCCTTACGGCCGATGTTCCAGTAGAGGATGTCGAAATCGTGGCAGCATTTGGCGACGATCATCGGTGTGGACGTCCCGGCCTTCCGCCAGTTCCCGCGAACGAAGCTGTGCGCCATGTGCCACCAGACGAGGTTTTCCTTGTGCTCGACCGTTATCGGCTCACCGATAACTCCGTCGTCAAGAAGCTCTTTCAATTTTCTGAAAAACGTCGTGTATCTCAGGACGTGGCAAACCTGAAGCAGCCGCCCGGTCCGTTCGGCCATCAGGACAAGTGCGGCGCTGTGCTCCGCCGTGTGGGCCATCGGCTTCTCCAGAAGCACATCGTATCCGATCTCCAGTGCCCGCATCGTCGATGCGAAGTGGACCCGATCCATCGTCATGTTGAAGACCACATCCGCGATCCTGCCCTTCTCCATCAGCTCCTCCCACGTCTCAAACTGCATCTCCTTAGGGATGTTGTGCATTCTGGCGAATTTCTCCCGCCTTTCCGGGTCAGGTTCGGCAACTGCGACGAATTTCAGCTCATCCGGATGCTCCAGAGCGTAAGGCCCGTAGGCGTAAAGCCCCCGTTGACCTGCACCAACCATCACGGCTGTGACCGGTTTCATGTCTCCTCCTTTTGGGTCGGAATTTTAGCATGTGGTCACAGCGTGCAAAACGTCAAAGGAAAATCGAACTGCGGGCGCATCAAGCCTGCAACGGCCGGCTCCATGACGGGCCTCCTGACCCGCGATGTCCCTGACGCATCGAAGGTCTCCGAATTCGACCGGGTTGAGGTAGTTCAACGGGGAAGTCGGGAAACGG
>JAMOPK010000334.1 GCA_027064565.1 Caldifarciminota bacterium
CAACGCCACAACGCCGACCGACAGGCGTGTGCTTGAGGTCATGTTGCCTTATTTTTCGGAGAAGTTCGGCAACCCTTCGAGCGTGCACAGTTTCGGACGTGAGACCCGCGAGGCCGTCGAGAAGGCCCGCGAGGTTGTGGCACAGTGCCTGAACGCATCGCCTGAGGAGATATTTTTCACGTCAGGCGGCACGGAATCCGACAATTTTGCCATCCGCGGAGTGGCCTACCGCCTGAAAGACAAAGGGAACCACGTCATCACAACGGCCATCGAACACAGCGCCGTCCTCAAAACCGTCTATGACCTCGCCAATTTCGGCTTCGAGTTCACCATCCTGCCAGTTGACCAATACGGACTTGTGGACCCGGACGAGTTCAGGAAGGCCATCAAGCGGAACACGATACTTGCGTCCATCATGTTCGCCAACAACGAGATCGGCACGATCCAGCCCATCAAAGAGCTTGCCGAGATCGCCCACGAGCACGGCATCGTTTTCCACACCGATGCGGTTCAGGGCGGCGGAAAGGAAAAGCTTGACGTCGAGGAGCTTGGCGTTGACCTGCTCTCACTTTCAGGCCACAAATTCTATGCTCCGAAGGGCGTCGGCATCCTCTACATCCGCAAGGGAACGCCCATCAACAAGATACAGACCGGAGGCAGTCACGAGCGCAACATGAGGGCTGGCACCGAGAACGTGCCGGGGATCGTTGGAATCGGAGAAGCCTGTCGGCTGACCATGATCGAGCTTGACGAACGGAATGCGCTGATGAAGAGGCTCAGGGACAAGCTCGAAGAGGCCATTCTGTCGAACGAATCGCTTAAGGCGAAGCTCAACGGGCACCCGACGAAGCGGGTGGTCAACACCCTGAACGTCCTCTTTGAAGGCATCGATGCCGGCGACGCTGTGCTGGAGTTCGACAAGAAGGGGATCGGCGTTTCCGCAGCATCCGCCTGCAAGGCCGGCAGCCGAACGCCTTCCCATGTCCTCATGGCGATCGGTCGGACACCGGAGGAGGCCTACAGCTCCATCAGGTTCTCGCTCGGAAAATACACCACCGAGGAAGAGATCGATTACGTGATCTCCGTGCTTGAGGATGTCATAAGGGCAGCGCGAAAATAGCGTGGGCCTTTACGCCTGAGCACCTGCGGCCTGCCGTTTGGCGGGCCGTTTTTATTCGCCGGCCATCCGCCTGACTTCATCCACAAGTTCGTCGACGATGCGGTCTTCCGGCACCTTTCTGACCACTTTGCCCTTTTTGAACAGCAGGCCGAACCCGGGGCCTGCCGCGATGCCGATGTCCGCATCCCGCGCCTCGCCCGGCCCGTTGACCTCGCATCCCATCACGGCAACTCTGAGTGGAGTTTTGACATCAGAAAGCCGCTTTTCGATCTCCTGAACGATTTTCATCAGGTCAATCCTCGTCCTTGCGCACGTGGGGCACGAGATCAGCATGATGCCCCTTGTCCGAAGTTCCAGCGCCTTCAGGATCTCCCATGCGACTTTGACCTCTTCGACCGGGTCAGCGGTGAGCGAG
>JAMOPK010000335.1 GCA_027064565.1 Caldifarciminota bacterium
AAAACCCCGAAAGGCGATGATGGAACCGAGCTTGGCGTCACGGTTTACGATGCGTTTGATAACTGGGCCAATCAGAACGACCCATCCCTTGGAAACTACAACGGCGCTTACAAGGAGATGTTCTACTGGTATAACATGCTGAACATCGATGACCCCGACGATTCCGACCACGATGGCATAGATGACACGTGGTATGATTCCCTTGGAAACGCCCACGATTATTACGAGAGCACGGCAGAACCGTTGCAACTCCTTGCTTCGGGGCCGTTCACGCTTGACCCCGGCGAATGGGATACGCTGATCGTGGCCACCGTTTTCGGCGAAAACCGGTCTGACCTGTTCAAGAACCTTGAGGTCGTGAAACAGCTCTACCGTGATAACTGGCAGGTGATCAGGCCGCCTGCACGTCCGGATGTCAGGGCAGAAGTTGGGGATAAGACTGTCAGGCTGATATGGGGCACGGAGAGCGAGCGGGATACGGCCAACTTCGAGGGGTATCGGATTTACCGCTCCACAGACGGCGGGAAGACATGGGGTCAGCCGATACGCGATCACACGGGCGCTGTCGTGGGATACGTGCCTTACGCTCAGTTCGACCTTGCCGATGGGATCCGTGGCACGAACCCTATGGATCCGTGGTTCTACCTCGGCGATGACACCGGGCTTGAGGCCATCACTGAAATCGATTCTGCGACGGGCGAGACGCTCCACGTCTTCACCGACAACAACGTGGTCAACGGGATGCCTTACATCTATGCTGTCTGCGCCTACACGAAGGGCGGGCCGGGCAAGCCGCCGGTCGAAAACTCCCGCTACGTCAGCGATCCCAATATCCCCCACGATAACGTTGTGCTGGCCGTCCCGACCATTGCGGCGGTCGAATCCCCTGATGAGATCAGGGTTGTGCCCAATCCTTACATCGTTTCTGCCGGCTGGGAGAACAATCCGGGCGAGATGAGGATGGATTTCAGCGGACTGCCGGATGTCTGTGAGATAAGGATTTACAATGCCTCAGGCGAATTGGTGAGGACACTGCATCACACCTCAGGCAGCCGCGAGAGCTGGGATTTGTTGAACGAGGACGGCCAGATGGTAGCTCCGGGCCTCTATTTCTACGTCATCAAGACTGATGCATGGATAGCGAGGGGCAAACTTGCTATAATCCACTGAAGTTCGGGCTACTCGGGCACAGGCACCGAGTCTATGATTTCGACGACGATGCTCCGTTTATCTACGGAGGAGTCCTTTGGCTTGATGCGGTGAAGCATAACGAAGGGTGCCACCGTTTTGATGTCGTCCGGGATCACGAACTCCCGGTTGTGGATGAACGCCCATGCTCTGGCGAGCTTGAGGATGCTCAGGGCGCCGCGGGTGCTGAGTCCGAACGCCACCGAGCTGTGCTTTCTCGAGATCGTCGCAATCTCAAGGATGTAGTCAAGCAGGGGCTGCCTGACCTCAACGCGCTCAACTTTTTCCTGAAGCTCAACGACTTTTTCCGGTGAAAGGATCGGGGTAAGACGTTCGGCTTTCTCACGGAGCCTGCCGTCCATCAGGATTTCGAACTCATCCTTTCTGTCGGGATAGGAGAGCACAGCCATTGCCATGAACCTGTCTAACTGGGAATCAGGGAGCGGGAATGTGCCGAAATGGTCGAGTGGGTTTTCCGTGGCAACCACAAAGAAGGGCTGAGGCAACTTGTAAGTGATACCTTCCACCGAGACCTGACCCTCACCCATTGCCTCAAGGAGTGCCGACTGCGTTCTGGGTGTCGCCCTGTTTATCTCATCTGCGAGGATAATGTTGTGGAAAATAGGGCCTTCTTTGAAAACGAATCCACCTGTCCGCTGATCGAAGACCGTCGTTCCGATGATATCGGTCGGCAACATGTCACTTGTAAACTGGATCCTTTTAAACGAACAACCGAGCACACGGGAGAGGGCGATTACGAGGGTCGTTTTTCCTGTTCCCGGAGGGCCTTCAAGCAGAATATGCCCTTTTGCAAGCAGGGAAGCGATGGAAAGGAAAACAACTCTATCCTGCCCCTTAATAACCTTAATGATTTCCTGAATGACAGGGGCTACTTCGGGGTTTAACTTATTTTGAAAGGGATTTTGCCTTTTCAAAAGACCTTTTGACAACAAGCTTTATAATCTCTTCGAGGGTTTTGAACACACCAACGCCTTTCACAGCGATAGCGGGGAAGTAAGGATAGTGATACCAGTTCACCTGTTGTTCCAGTTCGTCGATCGAAAGTATATCCGGCAGGTCTCGCTTGTTGTATTGCATAACCACAGGGATATCCTCTTTCTTCATGCCGTAGTGTTCCATGTGGGCATACATCTCTTTGTGAATCTCTATATTATCTTTCAGTCTTTTTCTCTGCGAATCAGCAACATACACGATGCCATCGGCGTTTTTGAGCACAAGGCGACGGGTGGTCTTGTAAAACACCTGACCCGGCACAGTGTAAAGATAGAACCTGGTTTTATAGCCTTTGATTATCTCAATTTCAATTGGTAAAAAATCAAAAAAGAGGGTTCTTTCTCCCTTTGTGTCAATTGTCACGAGGTTACCTTTGAGACCCGGGAATTTGGAGTAGATGTAAACGATATTGGTGGTTTTGCCGCTCAGCCCCGGACCATAATACACAATTTTAAATTTGATTTCCTTCTTGGCCGCTTCGATCATCATGATGCATTTACCTCCTGGCTACATGCCCTCTCCAGATTCTTCACCCGGAAGGGAGAATTCTTCGAGGAACTTGCTGATTTCATCCTCGCCGAATTCATCAAGTATTTTGGAAATCCCGGATTCAGATTCGATCTGCTCTTCGGTTTCTTTTATCTTTTTGGAAACGCGTTTGGCTTCCATCAGTATCAATCCAAGTTTAGCAAATACGGGGATAACGAGGAATAGGAGATATTCTTTTCCAGCACTTACGATCAGCACCATTCTGTCGGTGCCTTTGATGTAAACTTCGCTTAATTTGCCACCTTTCATCTCCTGCAACACATTTTCGCCGAGAGCGAGAATAGCGGCGGACATCGCTGCCACACCCTCTTCGTCTATCCCGGGTCTCAGGTAGGAGGCGTTGCAGATGCCCTGCGAATTGACTATTGCGGCCGCTTCAACCTCCGGATTCCGTTTGATTAGATCCCTCAAAACTTCATGGAACGTCGTTTCTATCATGCCATAACCTCCTCAACACGAGGCGAAAGCTCCTGCATTTTCAATTTGAAAAAGCCGAGGGAAGAAGATTTCCCTTCAGGTAGCACTCCCACAAGATAGCCTCTCCCTTTCAAATTCCGTATTAGAATATAGCCCTCCTTTGTTGAAATCAATAGTTCGTAAGGCGCACTTACGTTGGCTTTTGCCAGTTGTTCAAGCAAAAGCTTGTATCCATTTATGACCTGTTGGACAAGCAGAGGAGCTATGGATTGGAACTTATCGCTTGCGACAAAGGAGATAAGAGTCCCTGTATTTTCCGCTACAGCAAGGAGTTCGGCATCCCTGACCACTTTTGAGAGTTCTTCAAGGAGTGTGGATAAATTTTTGCGAATCCTATCAGCCACGCCGGCAGCGGGTGCCTGAGGCGTCGGGGTAGGCTCAGGTTCCTTTAACTCCTCAGGGAAGATGCTTTCAGGGATAATTTCTTTTTCTGCAGGATGTTCTTCGCCCGTTTCCTCTATCACTTTTTCTTCCGGCTCAACTTCCCTAAAAAGACGACTTACCTGCTCAAGTGCGAGGTCCAGAGGATTTTTTTCTTCCTCCTCTTCCTCTTTTTCCTCTTCTTTTTTCTCCGGTTCCTTCTTTTGCTCGACGATTTTTGGAACTTCACCCGGCCCAACAATCACTTCAAGGAGTAATAGATATAAGGGTTTGAATATCGCCCTTTCCACACGTGGAACGCGCCAGCTTATCTGGAACGAAGGCTTTTCATAGGATATGATCTTCATGAACGCTTCCTTGCCTTTCAATCCGTTGAATTCGGCATTGTAAATCTCACCGTTCACGACGTAGATTTTCCCCTTTCCATCTGGTGTGGTTACATCTATAACGGCAGATTTCCCCTCGAGCGTGATGAGTTGCAACAGTTCCGTCAACGTCCATTCGGGGCCTTTTTTCTGTTGACTGAGTTCCTCGACCTTCTTGATGAGATCAGAGATGTCAAACGGTTTTTCGAGGTATGCAATGGCGCCTTTTGAGTAAACCTCGCGTCTCACCTCTTCCGAGCCGTATGCGGTAATCACAATGACTTTTATATCCGGATTCATCTCTTTGGCCATGAGCAGGAGTTCAACCCCGTTTATATCTGGCATTCGAATGTCCGTGATAAGGATGTTTATGTCTTTTGAATGCCGCTTCAATATTTCGAGGGCCTGTCTGCCGTTAATTGCCCTGTGGGCCACAATGCCCTCTTTTTCAAGAGCGTCAGCTATTGCATGAAGGATATCTTCTTCATCATCGACAACCAGCACTGTTGTGGCCATTTTCTTCCTCCTTTGGCATCAATTAGCCCTCAGGCTTTTCTTTCACCTGCTGGGCTGAGGGCAGCATCACTGTAAATGCAGTGCCTTGTTCCGGCTCGCTTTTGACAAAAATATAACCGTGATTTTGCCTCACGAGTTGGTGCACGATAAACAGCCCCAACCCCATACCGTTTTCTTTCGTCGTGTAAAACGGATAAAAAATCTTTTCAAGTTCCTCCTGGTGAATACCCGAACCATCATCTTTAACGATTATGTAGGCACATTTTCGGTTCACGCCGAAGCACTCCCTGTCAGTCATGCCCGCCCTAATATAGATGTGGCCGGAAACCACATCTTTCCATTTCTTTTGTTTTTCGGCAATCGCATCAATGGCGTTCAATATCAGATTGAGCAAGACCTGGTGGGTCTGATTGTAATCCGCCCAGATCATAAGTCTTGAGGGGACGATTTTGACCAGATGGATGTTGTATTGTTTCAGTGATGTCATTACAAGTCCCTCGATCTCTTCCACGAGTTCGAGAAGCGGAAATACAGTCGGGCGTGGCGGGTTGGGCTTGACATAGGAAACGAACTGTCTAACAAGGTGATCTATACGTTCTATTTGCATTTTGAGCCGCTCGAACATTTTCTTAAGGTTCGGATCTTTGACGTCCTCATGAGCCTGGATCATCAACCTCATGGCTGCCAGAGGGTTCTTGATTTCATGTGCGAGGCCGGAAGCAATGATACCGAGGTTGGCGAATTTATCTATCTGGGCCATTGCTTCCTGCATTTTTTTGGTTTCAGTTATGTCGCGGAAAAGGATGACCCATCCTTTTATCACGCCGTCAGGTGCGAACGGATAGGAAGAAACGCCGAATATCCTGCCATCAGGCAACTTAAGCTCCATGCTCTGTTTCGCTTTCTGGGATTCGTCCGGTGACGCCCGCTTGGCTATCTCGAACAGTTTTCTGAAGGCTGGATCAAGATCATCTATATGGCTGTAAACCTTGAGGTTGAGTTTCTCTCTCGCGTATCTGTTGGCGTAGATTATGAGGTCATTCACGCCAAGGAAAATTATGCCTGAATTTATGGAATTGAAAATGAGGTCCCTCAAATTCCCTCCTTGGGAGGAGAGATAGATGTTCCCGACGTATTTTTCCTCCCCATCTGGCGTGACGACCCTCTGGAGTTTTATTGTTCCCTCGTAATTTTTGCCCTTTCGGGAGACCAGAGTTCCTTTTATCGCAACGATGTTCGAGCGAAGCTTCTGCAACATGTTGACGATGTCGGCCTGAGTCGATGCCCGCAGGATCTTGCCCACAGGCTTACCGATAAGTTCCTTGGGCAGATAACCGAGGTATTTCACCTTCTGGTTAGCGTATTCGATGGTGAAAGACGAAGATAGGATAAGGAAAATATCGCCAGAAAGGTCCAAAAGCTTTTGGAGCAAAAAACACCATGAATGCAAACTTTTCTTTACTTCCTTTGATGGCTTTTGCGCAAGCTTATCTTCCATCATCTTTGTTTCCGTTCTGGCCAAAGCAAGTATAATTTCAGCTCCCTGATTTTTCAATACAAATCGACGCGCGGTGAAAAAAGTGTTTCGCTTACACCCTCATTTACATGGGGTGACGAATTGCTTGATAATAGAATCAACCATGAAGACCTGGATACACGAATTTAAGTTATTGATACTTCTGACTTTAACCTTGATATCGCTGGTTGGCTGCAACTCATCAAAAGAGCCTTACACCGTCAGAAAGCAGCGGGTGCGGGGAAATGTCCGTGTGGCCGTCATCAACGCATCCGGCGTCAATGGGCTTGCGAGACGGGTGACTTTCTGGTTACGCGGCATGGGTTATGATGTGCTTTACTACGGCTCTGACACTTCCACCCTGGAAAAGACCGTTATAATCGACCACGTTAATCGGAACAAAAAATACGGTAAAATGCTCGGCGGAACAGTTGGGTGTGGTAACATCATCTACGAGCCCGATCCGGATTCCCTTTTCGATGTGACCGTCGTTATAGGGCGTGATTATAAAAAATACTTCAAAGAAGCCGCCCAAAAGAGGTTGATTTACTGATGGGGAAAACTATCTTCATCTCTGCCGGTGAGCCCTCAGGTGACTTGCACGCATCAGCGCTTGTCCGAAAGCTCAAAGAACGTTTGCCCGATGCCCGTTTCGTTGGGATGGGCGGGTCGTTGATGGCGGCGGAAGGCGTGGAGCTGATCCATTCGTTCGAGGAGGACGCTGTCGTCGGTTTCCTTGAGGCAGCTTTTAAGTTTCGGCGCCTGAAAAAGATAATGGCTGACCTTATTGGGGTGGCAAAACACGCCGATGTGGCCATAATGGTGGATTATCCGGGATTTAACCTGCGACTCGCCTCATACATCAAGCCATTCGGTGTCAACACCGTTTATTACATTGTCCCGCAGGTCTGGGCATGGGGCGGCTGGCGTGTCAGGGACCTCCGAAAATACATCGACCTCGCACTGGTCATTCTACCTTTTGAGGAGCCGCTTCTGCGCAGATACAACATCGACGCCCGGTTTGTAGGGCATCCGGTGGTCGATCTCGTCGAAAACGACAGGGAAGAGCTTGAGATTCAACACGGTAAACGGTGGACAGTAGGGCTTTTGCCCGGTTCGAGGCCGGATGAGATCAGGCGATTGCTTCCACGCATGCTGGCCATAAGGGAAGAGATATCCCGCAGGCTTGGCGGAGACGTCCATTTTATCGTCTCCCTGATGGATAACAGATTCCTGACGAGGGAACTTACCAGTGCCTCTGACATAACGGTCTGTCGCGGTAGGGCACGAGCCATAATGCGCAGCTCCGACCTCGTCCTTCTGGCTTCGGGAACCGCATCGCTGGAGGCCGGGCTGATAGGCGTGCCGATGATCGTTCTCTACATGCTCTCAGATGTCTCATGGCTCCTTGCCAAACTCATTGCCCGTATAAACTTCGTTAGCCTTGTGAACATCCTGCTCGGCAGGCGAACTGTCCCTGAGTTCGTCCAGCACATCCATCCTCGTGAGATAGCGGAGCTTTCTGTCAAACTCCTTACCGACACCGATGCGAGGGACAGGATGATAGCAGAATTGAGACGCCTTAAGCACATCCTCGGTGCGCGGGGCGCCGCCCGGAATGCGGCGGAGCACATCATCCGCAAATTCGACCTTTTGAAATGACTTGCTTTTGCACCTCTGAGGCAATAACCTCTCTCCCGTGATCTTCGCAACTCTCCTGATACTGGTCTCGGAATCAAAAATTTTTGTATCTTTCGACTTCCTTGAATCCATCTCGACCGCTTCCTTTGTTTTTCAACGCACCGCTGCGCCCCTGAATCTGAGCTTTTCCTCATTTGCCAAAAACGATGAGGTCATAGGCCGGAAGATCAGGGAGATAGATTTCACTACCTCCTACAATTACCCTCTTGGAAAATCATCGCTGACTTTCAAGTTTGATGGTTCTACCCGCACCGAAAACGCTGCTAATGCCCGCACCCTGAACGCCGGAGTGCTATCCATCCTGCCGATAAACGATTTCCTGCGGTTTACTCAGGATGTCAATTTTGAGGTTCAACGGTTGAGCGGCACGGTTTACACCGCGGACAATTCCGGAATAGACCTATCGGGCGAGCTGAGCATAGGCCGCGAAGATAGAGGATTAAAAATTTACCATCTGTTGGATAAAAAGCGGCTCATCAGCAAAAACCTTGATGGTGTTAGATACAGTTTGACACTGCCCGATAGGGGGATTAAGGCCATCGGCAGGGCGGAGTATGAGGTGAGCAGTTACGAGATAACCGGC
>JAMOPK010000336.1 GCA_027064565.1 Caldifarciminota bacterium
TCGATAAGATGGATATCCAGCCCGGTGACGAGCCGCCGAGGGGATTCTCATTCCGCAACCCTGTCATCGAAGGGCTGGAACAGGTGCCGTGCTGGGTGACACGGACCAACGAGCGGACGCATGAGATCATCAGGGCGTCCTTCCCCCGCGCCCCGCTGTTCACGGGCATGATCGTGGGGAAAGGGCCGAGGTATTGCCCATCCATCGAGGTCAAAATAGCGGATTTTCCGGACCGCACGTCCCACAGGGTGATAATCGAACCGGATGGCCGTGATACAAACGAGTTTTATCTCAATGGACTGGCCACTTCCATCCCGGAGGATGCCCAGATCGAGATGTTGCATTCGATCCCCGGGCTTGAGAGGGCCGTGATAATCCGCCCCGGCTATGCTATCGAATACGATTTCGTCAACCCGATCCAGACCCATCCGTGGCTTGAGTCGAAAGTGGTCGAGGGGCTGTTCCTTGCCGGTCAGATAAACGGCACTTCGGGCTATGAGGAGGCCGCGGCTCAGGGTATAATCGCCGGCATCAACGCTGCACTCAAGGCCGATGGTCAGGATCCCTTTGTCCTGAAGCGTTCCGAGGCATACATCGGCGTTCTGATAGATGACCTCACCTCAAAGGGCGTCGATGAGCCTTATCGCCTGTTTACAGCGAGGGCCGAATATCGACTGATATTGAGGATGGACAACGCAAGGGACAGGCTCATGCATTACGGGCTGAAGTTCGGCCTTATCAAAAAATCCGAATGGGAAGACTTCCTCAGGGAGAAAGAACTCTGGGAAACGGAGATAAGGGAGCTTAAAACCCGGAGATTCAAGCCGGAAGTTCTCAACAGGCTTTTCAGGGAGGTGGGCGAGAAGGAGACCCGCGATTCGCTGACCGGTGCCGAGGTCCTGAGGCGGCCGCGCGTCAGATGGTGGCACCTCGTGAAGTATGGGATGATGCGCGACCTGCCTTTCTGGATAGCGGAACGGGTCGAAACCGAGATCAAATACGAGGGTTACATCAAGCGGATGGAGGCGGAGGCAAAACGGCTCTCAAAACTCGACGATTACCCCATTCCCGAGGACATCGATTACAGCGCAATCAAGACCCTTTCCAACGAGGCAATCGAGAAACTCACTGCAAACAAACCGAAAACGCTTGGCGCAGCGCTCAGGATATCCGGGGTGGCACCGTCCGATGTGATGGCAATCTACTACTGGTCAGAGAGCCACAAAAGGAGCAAAGTCGCCAATAACGGTTAATCCGACCTGATTGACAACGTTTTGTTGCAATCAGGAGTTTGAAAAATTTATAATAAACCCAAAACAGGGAGGTTAAAGCATGTTGATACCTGAGGAACTTAAATACACAGAGGAGCATGAGTGGATCAGGGTTGAAGGAGAGATTGGCATAGTCGGCATCACTGATTATGCACAGAACGAGCTTTCGGACATAGTTTACGTTGAACTTCCCGAGGTTGGGACGAAAGTGGCGAAGGGCGAACGTGTGGCCACTCTGGAAGCCGTCAAGACCGTGGCAGATGTCTATTCACCGGTCACAGGCGAGGTTGTTGAAGTGAACGAGAAGCTCACCGATGATCCCGCAATCATTAACAGCGATCCTTACGGGGAAGGCTGGATCGTTAAGATCAAAATAGAGAACCCGGAGGAGCTTGAAGGCTTGCTTTCAGCCGAAGATTATCGGAAATTGATCGAAGAAGAGGAGGCCTGAGATGGGCCCTTACATCCCGATGACAGACGAAGACCGGAAGGAGATGTTGAAGCGGATCGGGGTATCCTCGTTCGAGGAACTAATCCGTGAAATCCCGATTGAAGCGCGATTTAAGGGCAAACTCAACCTGCCGGAACCGCTCTCGGAGTATGAGGTCAAAAAACTGCTTCAGGAAATCGCAGAGCAGAACCAGAGGCTGACAATTTTCGCCGGCGGAGGCGCTTACGACCATTACATCCCATCGCCCATCCTGCACATAATGGGACATCCCCAGTTCTACACGGCCTACACACCGTATCAGGCCGAGGTCAGTCAGGGCACGCTTCAGGCGATGTATGAGTATCAATCGCTTGTCTGCGAGCTTCTGGGAATGGAAGTCGCCAACGCATCCATGTATGACGGTGCGTCCGCACTTGCCGAGGCCGCTTTGATGGCACTCAGGATCAGGCGGAAACGCAACGTGATTCTCTACCCCGAGAACCTCAATCCGCTTTACAAAAAAGTGCTTCTGACTTACCTGCACGGTCAGGAAGATCAACCGGTCGAGGTAAAATACGACCACGAAACCGGTATGCTCGACCTCGATGACCTCAAATCGAAACTCAACGAAAACGTCGCCGGCGTCCTGATTCAGCACCCCAACTTCTTTGGCGTCTTAGAAGATATGCCCACAATTGCTGAAATGGCACACGAGGCGGGCGCTGCTCTGGTCGTGCATGTCGATCCCATAACCCTTGGCGTCCTTGCACCTCCGGGCGAATACGGAGCTGACATAGCTACTGCCGAGGGCCAGCCCCTTGGACTCCCACTCGCCTACGGTGGGCCGTATCTCGGGGTTTTTGCCTCTAAATTCGAATATATCAGGCAGATGCCGGGCAGGATATCCGGCAAAACCATCGATGCCGAGGGGAACACCGGTTTTGTCATGACCCTTCAGACGAGGGAACAGCACATCCGTCGTGAGCGCGCCACGTCCAATATCTGCAGCAATCAGCAGCTCTGCGCCCTTGCCGTTGCGGTCTATCTTTCGCTCATGGGCAAAGAGGGCATCAGGGAAGTGGCAGAACAATCCTTCTATCGCGCACATTACCTTTTAGACAAACTTGCGGAAAAAGGCTTTGAGCCGGCCTTCAAAGGCGCTTTCTTCCGGGAATTCGCCATTAAGACGCCGATACCGGCCCGGGAGATCGTGGACAGAATGGCCGAGAAAGGCATTTTAGCAGGGGTGCCGCTGTCCATTTTTGGGATGGACGAGGATGTCCTCCTTGTTGCTGTCACCGAAAAGAGAAGCAAGGAGGAGATGGATGCCTATGTGAAGGCCATCTCGGAGGTGGCGACTTGATGAGTCCTTTGATAGAGGAAATTTATGTCACCGAAAGAGTTGCCAAGGTTGTGCTCAGGCGGGCGAGGGCACATCCGAGCGTTATTGCTGAAGTTTTTGCATTGCTTGCCCATAAGGACATAAATGTGCTGCTTATTGCACAGAGCAATGCAAGTGGGGGGCGTGCGGATATAGGTTTTGTCGTTTTTGAAAGTCAGGCCCCCCTTGTGAAGGAAATGGAGGACGAGCTCATAGAGGCGGTTGGAGCTTCAGATCTCGTCGTAGATAACGGCGTTGCCCTTATATCCATCTATGGCAGCACCGAAATGTCGAGAACGCCGGGGATCGCAGCAAGGGTTTTTGACGCTCTGGCAAGTGTGAACGCCAAACCTGAGATGATGACCGCATCGGTTGATACCATCTCCTTCATTGTCCGCGAACAAAGGGCGATGGACGCCTATCTGGCTCTCAAGGATGCATTTAGAGTGGATGATTATATTTGATAAATGGCGATCCGGTGAGGACAACGGCGGTGCCCACCTGAAATCCATCCTGGTGCATCATCAGTTGATTTTGCCTGTGACGAACGGCAAACTTGATCTGGGCCCATGGCAGCAGGTATCTCGCGCGGAATTCGACGGTCAGCGTCCCAAGCGGTTGACAATAAAAGTTATGGGGGAATGATCATCTCAGTTCCGAGACGTGTGGCGGGATGAATTTCAGCGCATCCAGGTATTCCGCCATCGCAAGTCCCATGAGCATCGCAGGGAAAATCCACATGTAGGCGGTGGTCATTGCATACTCTGTGAAAAATGAAGGTAGCGACATGAAAAGCGTGTCGAATACATAGAACAATATTCCGGCAAAAAGGAATGTTGTCCACATCTTTTTGAGCTGGTTAAGCTTGAGTTCTTTTGAGAGTAACAAACCTTTGAGAGCATAGGCAACGAGGATGAGATCAATCACCACGTATAACGCGTTCTGGATTATTTCATATACTTCAAACTCGTATAACCGCAAGCCCACGAAATAGAAAAATATCCCTGATACCAGAAGGAGCACCACAAAAACGATATCCGTAATTATCAGATATTTTTTGTTTGCCTTCTCCACAACCTTAGCCGGGAATTCAGAGCTGAACAGGACAGCTATGCCCGTCGTCCAGAGAATAGATGCGCAGATGTATAGGATGTCTTGAATCACATCTATCGAAATAAACGGAGTGCTTGAAATAGATGGTGCCCACAACAGGTCACCCAACCCATAAAAGAACATCCCAAGTCCTATGAGTTCCCATGCCTTTTTCTCCTGGATGGGGGGACAGGCCCAGAAAGCCACGCTGAAAGAAAGGAAGCCGATTATCCAGTAAGCAGCTACATCGTAAAAGTTGAAAAGGAACCACACAATGCCGTTTTGACTGTAAGCTCCAAACAACAAAAGCATTGCAATATAAATGAACAGATTTATATACATCACCACTCTAATCAGGTTAGGCCTTATCTTCATGGTAGGCCCCACCTTCAAGGACAATTTCTTCTACATATTTCTTTAGGAATGAAGTCACAGCATCCCTCACCTCATCCACAGTGGATAGCTTCATAACCTTATTGACAAGCTCTTTCGCCTCCTCGTAAGGCACGCTGTTTATGATGTTTTTGGTGGTCAATAACGCTCCCGGTGCCACGGACAGCTCATCGACGCGCATGCCAATCAGAAGAGGGACACCGAGGGGGTCGGATGCCAGCTCACCACATACCCCGACCCAGACGTTTTTCCTGTGTGCATTATCGCACACCCATTTTATGGACCTCAGAACAGCAGGATGCAGGTGGTTATACATGTGGGCCAGTTCGGCATCACCTCTTGCAACTGCAAGCACGTATTGCGTGAGATCATTTGTGCCTATGCTGAAGAAGTTTACGTGGTCGGCAAGGATATCGCTCATAAGAGCCGCTGAAGGAGTCTCTATCATTATGCCGAGTTCCGGCAGTTGCAATGCCTTGTTCACAGGGTTGGATTTCAACTGCCGGTATTCCTGCTTCAAAATCTCTTTGACCGCCTCGACCTCCTCGAGAAGGCTCACCATCGGGATCATCAGTTTGACATTGCCTTGCTGATTGGCCTTGATAATGGCGCGAATCTGTGTCCTCAGGAGTTTTTCATCCTTCAGGAGAACCCTGATCCCGCGCATCCCAAGAGCAGGATGTTTCATCTCACGGCCGAAGACTTTGTCAGCTCCAAGGTCGAACAGCCTTATGACAAGTGGCCCGGGATAGACCTGTCTCGCGACTTTCCGATAGATTCTGGTCTGAATAGCCTCGTCCAGCTTGTAGCTTTCAAAGAGGTATTCCGTCCTGAAAAGCCCGATTCCCTGTGCGCCGTAATTTTTGACGAGGTCGAGTTCATCAGGCACATCTATGTTGGCTAGAAGGGTTAACCTCACCTGATCGCTGGTCATCGCCGGCTTATCTTTCAATTCCAGCAGTTTCTTTTCCTGAAGCTTATATCTCTCACGAAGCCCTTTGTAGCGCAGAAGGGTTGCCTTTTTGGGATGCACGATTACCACGCCGGTATAGCCGTCCACTATGACCCTGTCCCCCGTTGAAACGGAGGAAATGAACTCATCGCCGAGTGCAAACACAGCCGGAAGGTGGTAATTCCTTATGATTATCCCGGCGTGTGATGTTTTTCCCCCTGCACTGAAAGCAAAGGCTTTGGCGCCGGCGCGGATGGAGCGTAGGGTCTCCTGAACCGATAGGTCGTCGGTGACAATAGCCCTGTTTCGCAGAATAACTTTGTGACCCTGAAGGTGTCCCGAGTTCTGAATCCTCAAAACAAAATCACTGGCCATGCGTTTTATTTCCTCAGCCCTCTCCCGCATGTAATCTGATTCGCTTCTCTGGAGTTGTCGGGACAGTTTCTGGAGAACTTTGTTGACAGCATATTCTGCTGGACGGCGTTCCTCCCGAATTATGGCAATCACTTCCCTTTCGAGGTTGGGGTCTTTGAGGATAGAAATCTGGCTCTGAACGACCGTTAAGATGGATTCCGGAAGTGTAGTTATACCTCGTTCAAGGTCCTTAACGAACATATCGCGAGCAGCCATAAATTTTTGGATCTCTTCCTCCACGGCTTTATCGCTGCGGAGTTTCCTGGTCGATACGGTAACGCTTGGCCGCGCAATAATGGTCACCTTCCCGATAAAGATACCGGGAGACACCCTGATGCCCTTGTAAACCGCTTCTTTACGGGTCCTTGTCCTCACCGAATCCCTCTTCTACAAGTTTTATAAGCTCTTTTAGAGCCTCTTCCTCATCCGGGCCATCTGCTCGAATTATGATCTCGCTGCCCTTGCCGGCAACCAGCATGAGCAATCCGAGTATAGATTTGCCATCCACCACCATCCCATCCTTCTCTACCTCTATCTCGGCTTCATATTTGTTGGCCGTCTGAGTGAAAAGCGTTGCTGGACGCGCATGAATGCCCAATTTGTTGACGATTTTCACCTTTTTTTCAATCATCACAGAAACCTCAAAGTGTAATCCAGCACCTGCACCCTCTTTTCCTGCTCGATCGTGCCGATAACTTTCGAGAGTATCGAATTAGCAAGGCTACTGTCGTTGGAGACAACCGCTACCATCAGCCTGGAGCGCTGCCATAGGTCCTGCGCATCAACTTCTGCAACCGATACATTGAATTTTTTGACTTTATCTTTGATGCTGCGCAGGACATACCTCTTTTCCTTGAGCGAACTCGAATGTGGAATATAAAGGTCTATTTCAAGCACTCCAATGGGCATAGCTCTTATTTTTCTTCTGAAGGTATAAGTTCAGGTTCTTTTTCGATCACCTTGTAAGCTTCAATTATGTCGCCAGGTTTGATTTTGTCGAAACCTTCGATCTTTATTCCGCATTCATAGCCTGCTTGAACCTCCTTGACGTCATCTTTGAATCGTTTAAGGGATTCGATCCTGCCGTCGAAAATGACCTCACCATCCCGCCTGACCCTGACAAACGCATTTCTCTCGATAACTCCGTTGAGCACGTAGCAACCAGCTGCTGTGCCACCCTTGGATATGCGGAAGGTCTGACGAACTTCTGCCTGACCGATGACAACTTCTTCTTTCTCAGGCTCCAGCAACCCGGTGAGAAGCTTTTTGACGTCTTCAAATAGCTGATAGATTACTTTGTAGGTCTTGATCAGTATGCCCCTTGTCCTCGCCGCCTCTCTCGCCTTGCTGGTAACTTTGACGTTGAAAGCGATTATCACTGCATCTGCGGTATCGGCCAGAAGGACATCGGACTCAGAGACAGGGCCAACTCCCATGTGGAGGATTTTCAGCTCGACCTGCTGATACTTCATCCTTGACAGGCTGTCGTGGATAGCCTCGATAGAGCCCTGGGTATCGCCCTTAAGGATGATGCCAAGCTGTTTCTTTTCGCCGGCCTTGATCTCCTCCATCATCTGGGCCAGCCTGTCGGTGACCGAGATTCTACCGCCCTGATTCTTGAGTTGTTCCTTGTTCCGCTCGGCGATTTCCCTCGCTTCCGACTCCGATTTCGTCACCCTCAAGATGCTGCCGGCCTGCGGCAGCTCCTCGAACCCCTGAACAAGCGCCGGAAGTCCCGGTGTGACTTTGTCTATCTTTTCGTTGAATTCGTCGTAAAGCGCCCTGACCTTGCCGTAAGTTGTGCCTGCAACGAACGGATCACCGACCTTGAGCGTGCCCTGTTTGACGATAACCGTGCCCACCGGCCCGCGTCCGGTCTCCAGCTTGGACTCAAGCACCACAGCGCGTGCAGGGACGTCATAAGCTGCTTTGAGGTCAAGCTCCTCGGCTTTTATGAGGATGGCCGTGAGGAGGGCGTCGATGTTGGTGCCCTTGAGGGCCGAGATCTGCACGACTATGGTGTTGCCGCCCCACTCCTCAGGCACAAGGCCGTATTGGGTAAGCTGGGTCATGACCTTTTCCGGATCAGCATTGGGTTTATCGATCTTGTTGATCGCCACGATGATGGGCACACCGGCAACTTTGGCATGGTTGATGGCTTCGACGGTCTGCGGCATCACGCCGTCATCGGCGGCGACCACAAGGACAACGATGTCCGTCACCTGAGCGCCACGGGCTCGTAGAGCCGTGAAAGCCT
>JAMOPK010000337.1 GCA_027064565.1 Caldifarciminota bacterium
GCGATGGCAAATATCAGCTCGAACTCCTCGCCGCTCGAAAGGACGAGTTTCCACGGCTCAACGCCGACCAGTTCCGCAACCGCCCTGACCACCTCCGGGATCGGAAGCAACTCCTCGTAAATCACAGCCTCGAGGTCAGCAAGGTCGGCCAGTCTGAACAGGTCGATGGACAGCCCATCGGATATGTCGATTGCGGCATGCGGTTTGATGATACGTCTGACGGCCTCCATCACGTCGAATCGGGGCGCCGGACGCCTGAACTTCATCAATGCGCCGCTCCTCAGCTTGTGATTGAGGTCAACCGAATGCGGCAGCATCTTGAAAAGCCTGAGGGCGGATTCCACATATCCCACCTCGCCCGAAATTGCGATGATATCGCCCTCCTGAGCGCAACACCTGAGCACACTTCCATCCCGCGGCGCCTCGCCCAGAACCGTGGTCACGATGCCGATCCTGTCGGACTCGGTGAAATTGCCGCCCGCCGCAGAGATGCAATACTTCTCACCGAGCAAAGACATGCCCTGAAGGATGTCCCTGACCTCATCGATCTCCAACTCGGACGGAAGTTCAAGGTTGACAAAATAGGTCAGCGGGCGCGCACCCATAGCCGCCAGATCGCTCAGCGCAGCGGCAAGCGCACGGTAGCCCATATCCTCGTATTCCAGCCAGTGCGAACGGAAATGGACATCCTCGATTAATGCGTCCACGGAAACAACCAGCTCGTTGGTCGAGATCTCGCTGATCACAGCTCCATCATCGCCCGGTCCAACCTTTATTCTGGGATGCGGTTTGAAAAAACTTTTAGCCAGCTCAATGAAATCGTCTTCTTTCGCCATTTTTCCTCCTCATCTGGTCACTAATTTTAATGCATCAGGTGATGGTGAGGTCTCAGAAGCCCATCGCAATCATCAGGAACCTCGTCAATAGGGCGATAATCGTCGCAACAGCGATGTGCAGGGCAAAGGACAGGGCCGCTATCTTCCCGTTGAACTCACGCCACAGCACCGCAATGGTCGAAACGCAGGGGACGTAGAAGACCACGAACATGGTGAAGGTCATCATCTGGACGTGGTTCATGACCGCCGAGAAATCGGTCGTTCCGAGCGCCTGAGACATCATGATCAGGGTGAGCTCCTTGCGCAGGATGCCGAAGACCAGCGTCACGCCGAGCGAATCAGGGAGTCCCAACAGTTTTTCCGTGAACGGAGCCATCCAATTGTTGAGGTGTGCCGTTATTCCCACAAGGTCCATCAGGCCGAGGAAAATGCTCGAGAAAATGAGGACGGGCCATGCGAAGGTGATGAACCCTTTGATCTGTGTCCAGGTCTTTTTAAGTGTGATGTTGAAGGAGGGGCGTTTGTAGGACGGGACTTCCATCACAAGGCCGGCCGAGGGCGTTGGAGTAAGAGAACTCAGAATTTTGCCAAGAATAGCAACGACGAAGATGTTGACCACGTAGATTATGAACGCCCAGAACGGCCCCATGAAATACCCCACAAGTGCCAGGATTACGGTCGTCCTCGCCGAGCATGGCACGAAGGGCGCCAGAATTGCAGTCAGCACCCTGTCCCGTTCCGAAGAGATGATCCTCGTCGCCACGATGGATGGAACATTGCAGCCGTAGCCAACGAGGAGCGGGACAACAGATTTTCCGTGAAGTCCTATCTTGTGCATGAAGACGTCCAGAAGGAACGCCGCCCTTGCAAGATACCCGATGTCTTCGAGGATGGACATGAGGAAAATTAAAGGCACAAGGTAAGGAAGCACGATGCCGATTCCCCCGCCTATGCCTGCGACTATGCCGTCAACGAGGGGAACCCATCTGGCCGGGACAAGCCCTGAAAGCTGCTCCCTGAGCGCATCAAACGGGCTGAGGACAAGTTCCTCGATATAGCCGCCGATAGAAAACGCCACGTAGAACAGGCCGAAAAACACCAGAGCGAGCAGGATGTAGCCGAATATCGGGTGCATGATGACTTTATCGATGCGTTCCTCCATGGAGATGGCGCCGCCGTGCTTCACTTTCGCCACCTGTTCAAATATCTTCATCGCCGTGTGATGTCGCTCCTGATGGATCAACTCGTAGCAGTCCCTGCCGAATTTATCCTCCAGTTTCTTGCAGAATTCCTGAGCCTTTTTGATCAGTTCCGGGTTGTTGATGAGCTTCCTAAACTCCGGGTGGCCCTCCATCAGCTTGATGGCAACAAGCCGTGGGGGATACTTTATGCCGGCTTCTGTCACAGCCTTTGCGAGTTCTTCGATGGCCTCCTCAACAGGTTTCGAGCATTTCGGGATGGTGGGCGGTTTCGATTCCTTAAGCGCCCTGAAAACCTCCTGCATCAGCGTATAAATCCCTTTGCCGTGCACTGCTATCGTGGGAACCACGGGAATGCCGAGGATCTTCTGGAGCTTTTTCGGATCGACTTCTATGCCCTTGCGTTTTGCTTCGTCCATCATGTTCAGGGCGATAACCATGGGCTTGCCGAGTTCCATGAGCTGGAGAGTGAGTTCGAGTCCTCTGGATAAGAGCGATGCATCGATGACATTGACTATGACGTCGATGTTTTCGGACAGCAGGTATTTCAAGGTCTCACGCTCAGCCAGATCGCCTGTTGCGAGGGAATAGATACCGGGAAGATCAACGACTTCGACGACCCGTCCATCGACCTTGACCCGAGTTTCCAGGAATTCCACTGTTGTGCCTGAGAAATTGGAGGTATTGGCCTTGAAGCCAGCAATGGCGTTAAAAAGCGTGCTTTTCCCTGAGTTTGGCTGTCCCACAAAAGCGATTCTCGGGATGTGGTCTCTCATGGCAAAGGCTCCACCATGATTTTTGCGGCAATTCCTCGATTTATGGCCACCCTGACGCCGGTGGTCTCATCGTAAACGTAAAGCGGCCCACCCCAGGGCGACGCCATTATAACTCGGATAACATCGCCTGGCTGGATTCCGAGGGAATACAACCTGCTGTGGACACCCCTCCCTCCTCGAATGGCCGCAATACGCCCTCGTTGATTGTTTCTGAGTGAAATTAGTGACGTTATCATAGGGGATTAAGTCTAATGTTGTAAATTCATTTCTGTCAAGTTTGAGACACAATCGCATCAAGAGCTTGTATCGCTTAAGACACAATGAAATAATGGCTTTTATTGCCTGTGGCGCGAAGCGACGGTCAGGCCGCACAAATTAGCCAACGTAAAGGACTTGCCGTTTTGTTTGTGATAGCGATTTTTATGCTAAAATTTAAGCCCCTCTCTTCAAGATACGCCAAACATAGGCAAGGTAAAAGGATATCGATAGAGAACTATAACACCTACGGCGTAAGCAACCGGTCAGATTCAATGAGACGACCGTTCTACCTGAGTGAATCACAATCGATGTTGACGGCTATCTGACGGTGATCGAGACGCTCGCGGCCTCCTTGATGGCAAATATCCCCTGCCAATCGCCCTCCATATAGTTCGGCACCGGTCGCCCCATGTCAAATTCAGGCCCATAAACGGCTTTGACGACAACGGAAAGCTGTCCGGATATGTCCGGCAGCGTGACGGAGACCGACGTGTCGGAGACGAGGGTGTCCTCAATCGCCCCGTAAGGACACCCGATGAGGGAATCCGATGGAACAAGCATCACCTCGTAATAGCTAACTCCCTCGACGGCTCGCCAGACGACGTTGAGCCGTGCACCCTGATCAAATGTCTCGCCCTGAGTCGGCTCAACGATGGTCACATTCGCATTTTGAGGCACGGGCAGCGAGTAACTCACGGTGTGGTCATTGTGAATTATCACGAACCTGAAAGTATCCGGAAGGATGCAGAGCTCGACGCAACCGCCAGCGTATTCGCCGGGAGTGACCTCGTCAAGTGTATCGTCTCCTGCAACGACAGTCGCTCCGGTGATGGGAACTCCTCCGTCATGTAAGGTCACCCTCTCGCAGTAAACGAAGTTCGGAAGAGGCGGATTTACCTCCAGAAAAGCATCGATCTCCTTCACTGTTACTATCGGCAGAGGCTTGTAAACCTCACAGCCCGATATAAGAACAATGGATAACACCAATAATGCCAATGTGCCTTTACGTCCCGACATGTTGCACCTCCATGTTTGAAATGGCCAACATTTTTTCGTAGAAGATCAACATGTTGTATTTTATAGAAACGGGGGTTTTGAGTTAAAATACCCACAGCCAAACCGGAGGAAGCCCATGAAAAGATTGGAATGGGATTGGTTGCTCATAACTGGATTTGTGGTGATTTCGTTTGCGGTCCTTTTTGTGGTCAAAGTGCCCAAAAAGAGGATCGTCGAGAAGGAAAAGACGGTCACTCTTGTTGACACGATAAAGGTTCCAATGAAGAGTGTCTGGAACGCCCGCTGGTTTGCTCTAACAGGCGATTTGAAACGCGGGGGGCAGGTGGGGAGCCAGACGTTGCCCATCATGATCGACAGGGACTGGAGGACCGGAAAAGTTTTCAAGCACTATGACAACTACATCGCCATGGTGGCCGAGAGCCGGATATTCGCGCCATCCAGCAAGAGCTACAGGTTCGAGCTTGGCGCTGATGACGGTGCCAGACTCTTCATCGACGACTCTGTGGTGCTGGAAAAGGATTGGGAATCAGGCGGTGGATTCAGAAAGGTGTCCGCCGATGTCCCGCTCAGGGCCGGCCAGCACACCATGAAGTTAGAATACTGGGAAAAAACCGGCAAAGCGCGCCTATACTTTCGCTGCCCCGAAGAACTCACGCAGTGGAAACGGGATTCCCTTGTAACCCGCGACACCACGATGATGGTGGCCGAGACCACGGTTTACAAAGTCTCGGTCATAAAATACGTGCTGAAAGGGCTGTTGGGGGAGCAATAATCAGAGTTCCGGCATGTTCAGTTTAAGCCTGCCGGTGGCCTTTTCCATTGCCTTGAGGTTGGCGAATTCGGCCGCTTCCGGACAGCTCTTCCCCGATAGCAGTGCCGCGACGAAGGCCGCACCGAAAACATCGCCGCAACCCGTTGGATCGATCGGTTCGTGCTCCGGATTGCTGAACTCACGGAACAACACCTCGCCGCCCTCACGGTAGGCAAGGAGCGATCCCTTTTTGCCGAAGGTCACGTTCAGGCACCTTGGCCCGGCGCTCAGCACAATGGCAGACGCCATCCTGAACTCCACCGGATCACGGATATCAAAGCCTGTGAAGGCTGGAAGCTCCATGTGGTTCATCTGAAGCACATCGAAAAACGAGGCCCATCTGTTCCAATCCGGCAGTGAGCGGAGCAGTTCAAACCTGCCGTTTTCCGAGACCCGCCTCAGCAGACTGTGGATATCGCCGTAAAGCAACCCTTTGTAGGCCATCGATATGCTTTTCATAGTCTCAAGCTCGAGGTCGATGGGGGTGATGAAGTTGACTATGATGGCGTCCATCCCGTCCAGATGGGGTTTCACGGCCGAAAACGGGATGGGCTTTGTCCTCAGCTCGAAGAACTCATCGCGCTCCTGCTCATCCCGATAAATCAGCCTGTTCCGGTTCGTGACTCCATCCTCGAACATCAGCAGCTCAGGTGAGACGTTCGGCAGTCCGTCGATGAACTTCAGGAACTCCTCACGTTCCTCACTTCCCACAAGGACGACGGGGAATATCTCGTATTCCGGCAGGAGCAGAGAGGCGGCGGCGATGGTGTAAGCTATCCCGCCAAAGCTTCGATATGTCCTCCCGCTATAAGTGTGCACTTCATCGATGACCGGTGAGCCGATCACCATAACTCTGCCCTTCATCTCACACCTCCATCAGAAAAACCGGCCAAAAGCAATGGCATAAATCAATCCTATCCCGAAGGTCAGGAAAACCGGGAATACAAGCCTGTTATAGACCTGTTTCAGCGATGCACCGTAATAATCGGTTGAGAGCACAAGGCAGAGGTGAACCGGACTCAGGAGAACCCCGGCGAAACCGGCAAGATAGGCAACGATAAAATTCACCCAGTTGCCGGTTATAAGGGTCAGGATAAGGGGGAATGCGATTCCGACAAAGGCGAAGGAGATACCGGTGAGTATCCCCACGACAAATGGGGTGACGATGACCGCAACGATGGCCGGAAGGTTAAGCATGGTAACCGTTTCTGGCAGGGTTTCGACAGCGCCGGAGACCTTGAGCACCTTCTTGAAAATCATCACCGACAGGATCAGGACGACGATTTTGGGCGGGATACCTTTTTTCAATAGCTCCCGATAGTTGAGCCGCTTCAAATATGGGATGATGGCAGCCACGAAGGCGACCATCGAGCCATACATCAGGTCAAGACTGCCGATGATGGAGAGCAGGAGGATAACGATGATGGGATAAGTTGCTATGAGCAGTTCCCTGAACCCTTTGCCCGGTGCAAAATCCGGCGTTCTCTCCGAAGGGAACTTCCTGAGGATGAAGAAGTAGCCGATTGCGGCCATCACAACGGACAGAATGGCCTGCCTCAGGACTATCGCTTTGACAGGGACGGAAATCATTGCCGCTGCGATGATTATCGCCTGATACATCGGCCAGGCGTATTCCCAGATGTGGCGGAACCAGTAGTTGACGAGCGTCCTGTCGGTGGGCGTGAGCTTCAGCCTGTCGGCTACGGGTTCGATCATCGGTGCGGATACCAGTGCGCCTGCAGGCATTGGCATCAGGCCGATCAACGCGGGGATGGCCGCCAGCGCCCAGCGGATGTCCCGAAAGATCATCCTCGAAGCGTTTTCAATGCGTTGCAGCGCACCGGATTGCGCCATAACGCCGCTCAGGAGCCTCAGGAAAATCACGATCAAAAGCAACCTGATGGAGGCGAATTCCACTGAGGCACGGAGGGAAACATTCAGGAGGTGCAGGGGCGTCATCCCCCAGAGCAGTCCCATCGCCGCGGCTCCACTCAGAATCACCACTCCGATGTCCACCTTGAGCCTGAGCAACAATATCATCAACGCGAAGACGCCAACAAGTTTGATGAACGGGATGGCGTAAATCACGGCTCTAACCCTCTGTAATATGCTCCGATAGCGCCCACGAAAATGGGATCATCGACGAAAATCGGTTTGAGTCCCCAGAATTCCGTCGTCTTCTGGATGACGTCGCGCAGCACGGGGTCAACGATACCGCCTCCGGCGTAGATGACCTCACGAAATCCCGCGCTCCTCGCCACGTAAGTCGCCACGGTGGCGACGACTTCGCCGACGAGCGAGTAGATGCCTGCCGCGATGTCCTCACGCCTGACGTCGGTCGCCTCACGCAAACGGGCCATGTTGGACGCTGTAACCGACTCGAGCAGATGACCGATGGGAAGCGGGCAGATGTCGCCGACCAGCAGATTGACGCCCGCGGGATCACCTTTCTGTGCCAGTTCAGACAGCTCATCCGGGTCACGGACGCCTATCATCGCTCTGGCAAGGCCTAACAGGGTGCCACAGCCGACGCCCGTCCCGCCAAGGTGTTCACCGTTGCCGATGCGGATGATCGATGTGCCCGTCCCCACGGTCGCCATAACGCCGTCCTTCAGGCCGCTCAGCACACGGCCGCCCACAGCAAGCGCCTCAAATTCCGGTATCCGAACGATGGTTGCGCTGTTGAGCCTGTCGGGCAGGGTCATGGCCATGCATCCCGTAGCCCGAACCTCAACCTCACGATCGCCCACCACTGAACGAATCATCTCCGCGGGATCACCGGTGGCAAGCCTGTAACGCCTGCCGTCCTCAACCACTTTGGTAAGTGTGGCTCCAATATCGATTCCAATTCTTTTCATCGGAAACTCAGCCTCTGAACACCGCAAGGATGGTCAACCGGTAGCGCAAATATTCGTCAACGCTGTAACTAACATCAACGGCGTCGAAAAATTCGGCTCCAGCAACGAAATTGAACCTGAAATCGCCTTCAACATTCGGGGAAAGCCCACCTTCCACGGCCATAGCTTCATAGCCAACAAGCATCAGGCCCGACAACACGACCGAGCGGTGCACCCTGCGCCACAGCCCTACCCAGCCGTGCAGGTTAAACTTGCCCAGGGGATAATCCGCCGGATTTATCAGCCCTCCCGTGGCCAATCCGGCAAAAAGATGACCATCACTGATCCGCCTCGTATCGATGATGCTGTTCCACGACACGAACGTCTTCGATTTCGACGAAATTGCATCGACCCTGAGCGAAATGAGAGAGTAGTCGA
>JAMOPK010000338.1 GCA_027064565.1 Caldifarciminota bacterium
TAGCCCTTGGACTCGGTTTTTCGCTCATTCACTTCGACGGTCTTCCCCAGCGCGCTTTTGAAATCGCCAGAGAATTGGGGAGACCAACAACTTACGATGTGCACTATCTTGCTGTAGCCGAGCATTTTGAGGCTATTTTCTGGACTGCCGATGAGAAACTATACAATGTTGCCAGAGATAAGTTTAGCTGGATTAAGTTGCTCCGGGATCTCGAAGGGGATGTGACTTGATTTTGCCGGATCGACTGAATTCCGGTTATCCCTTTTATTTTTGCAATTCTTACCCCTTTCTTCTCAAGGTCGCGTCCAGCGCCCCCTTAATTTTTAACTATCCGAATTTGCCCACGAGGTATTCCTCGGTCTCTTTGCGTTCTGGGGCGGCAAATACTTTCTCGGTGGGGCCAAACTCTACCAGTTCGCCAAGATAAATAAATGCCGTGTAGTCGGAGACCCTTACAGCCTGGGCTATGTTGTGCGTGACCATAACGATGGTGATCGTTTTTTTCAGTTCTACTATCAGTTCCTCGATTCTGGAAGTTGCTTTGGGATCAAGTGCAGATGTGGGTTCATCGAGTAAAAGGATTTCCGGTTTCATGGCGAGTGCTCTTGCTATGCAGAGTCGTTGTTGTTGCCCACCGGATAAAAATGTGCCTTTCCTATGAAGCACATCCTTGACCTCATTCCATAAGAACGCCTTTTTCAAGGCATCTTCAACGATTTTGTCTTTCTCTTCCTTTTTGAGTTTAATTCCGTTGAGAATATAACCTGCAATCACATTTTCGTAGACGCTCATAGTCGGGAAAGGATTGGGTTTCTGAAATACCATGCCGATTTTTCTCCTCACGATCGTGGGATGCATTTTGTAAATATCCTTGCCATTCAGGTAAATGTGTCCTCTGTAAATCGCTTCAGGATTAAGTTCGTGGATCCGGTTTATGCATCTTATCAGGGTTGATTTTCCACAACCGGAAGGCCCCATTATCGCAGTTAATTTTTTCTCAGGAATTTCGAGATTTATATTTCTGAGAACCCATGTATGACCATAACCTGCATAAAAATTTTCTATTTTTAGAATTTTGTCTCCCATCTTTTCCCCACCATTTTTAACAGTAAATTGAGGCCAAGAACCACAATGATAAGCACAAGCGAAGCGCCCCATGCGATTTTATGCCATTCCTCGTAAGGGCTCATAGCATAGTTAAAAATCAGGAGCGGAAGGGCATCGGTAGGTTTCATTGGATTAAGGTTTACAAATGGATTCCCAAAGGCTGTAAAAAGCAGCGGCGCAGTCTCGCCTATGATTCTTGATGTGCCCACGATTATGCCAGATAGAATTCCTCTGGCACTTGCAGGCAAGATGATTTTGATGATCGTTTTCGTATAAGTTGCTCCAAGCGAAAAACTTGCTTCTCTGAGTGTGAAAGGGACGAGTCTTACGGTTTCCTCCGTGGTTTTGATAATCACTGGCAGCATCATCACGGCTAATGCAACGGCACCTGATATGGCAGAGAAGCCGCCCATCGGTTTCACCACCCACAAATATGCTAAAATTCCAATTACAATCGAAGGAAGACCTTGAAGAATATTTACAAGTGTTCTAAGTAACTCAGTGAAAGAGTTTCTCACTTCGGCGATGAAAATTCCGGTCAGTGTGCCTATAGGAACAGAGAAAGCAGTCGCAAGGATCACAAGCATGAACGAGCCAACCAATGAGTTAAGTATCCCGCCTCCGGACTCTCCTGGCGGTTTAGGCAGTTTGTAGAAAAACTCAGGATTGATCGCTGAAATCCCATTTCTCACTGTCTGGAAGATTATCAGAAAAAGTGGGAGAATCGAAAGGGCAGCTAAAAGAAATACGAAAAGTTTGAATAAGTTATCTTTGACGACTCTATTTCTGCTATTCATTTTTGACCTCCACTCTGAACTTTTTTATCACCAGATTGCCCAGCAGATTTATGGCAAATGTGAAGAGAAAAAGCCACAAACCGATATATATGAGTGAGCTCAAATGGATGTCTTTTGTTGCCTCTGTGAACTCATTGGCGATGACAGAAGCCATCGTATTTGCCGGGCAAAATATGCTTTTTGGCATGCAGTTGGAATTTCCGATGACCATGGTTACCGCCATCGTCTCTCCGAAAGCCCTACCAAATGCGAGAAGTATCCCCGCAAAGATACCTGAACGGGCATATGGGAGAATTATTCCGAAAATAATCTCCCTTGTAGTTGCACCTAATGAAAATCCGGCCTCTATGATGTCTCCCGGCACCATACTGATGACTTCTCTTGCGATCGAGGAAGTGTAGGGGACGATCATTATTGCCAGCACAATGGATGCTGTGAGGATGCCGACGCCATATGGCAAAACTCCCAGCTTCATCTCGAGTTTTCTTACAAGTGGCACAAGGAAAAACAGCCCCCAGAATCCGTAAATGATGGACGGGATACCTGCCAGCAAGTCAGTTGCATAGGTCAACACTTTTTTTATGAATCCCTCCCGCAGGTAAACCCCCAGCAGCAAAGCGATTGAAATTGAAAATGGGAGTGAGATAATCAGAGCGATGATAGAAGTCATAAATGTGCCGACTATGAACGGCAATGCGCCAAATTTCTCATTGACCGGATCCCATTCTCTGGACAGGATAAACTTGATACCGAACTTCTTGAGCGACAACCAGCTTGCGTGACACAGCGAAAGGAAAGCGAGAAGCACAAGCAGGGCCACGAAGGCCCCGCCTGCGTATAACACTGCCCTAAAGATTCTGTCTGTTTTCATTCCCACAGTTGCTTGCCTTTGTAAGTGATAGATTTGATGATGGTTTCGGCTTTTTTGCGGGCTTTAGGTGAAAGTGGAGCGTAATGGAGCGGCTCGGCATATTTTTGCCCCTCATGGGTTATCCACCAGAGAAGTCTGACAAGCTCTTTGGCTTTTCCTCTGTCCAATCCCCCGTCAGCAAGGTCTTTATAAACCAGAATCCATGTAAAACCTGCTATGGGATAGCCATATTTGGCGTCGGTGTTCGTCAGAGAGACCCTCATGTCATCCGGAAGTTTGATGTCAGCGGCGAGACTGACAGACTTTATGCTCGGCTCGATGAAGTTGCCGCTCTTGTTTTGAACCATCGCATAAGGCATGTCGTTATTAAGGGCATAAATCAATTCCACATACCCAATAGCGCCCGGAAGCTGTTTGACAAGTCCGGCGACACCGGGGTTTCCTTTGGCACCCAAACCAACTGGCCAATTAAGCGACTTACCTCTTCCAACTTTCTCTTTCCACTCCTCGCTGACCTTACTCAGATAATCGGAAAAGATAAAAGTTGTTCCACTTCCGTCAGAACGATGCACCACAACAATTGCCATGTCGGGCAGTTTTACATCCGGGTTAATCGCTTTGATCCTTGGGTCGTTCCATTTTGTAATCTTCCCGAGGAAAATGTCTGCTATGACATCAGGTGTGAACTTAAGCTTTGGGTTTCCGGGCAGGTTGTATGTGATAACAACTGCCCCCGCTACAATTGGAATGTGAACTATAGGTGCAGAGAATTTTTTAAGACCCTCGTCATCGACATAGGCATCGGAAGCACCGAAATCAACGGTTTTCGCCTTTAGCTGTCTGATCCCGCCGCCAGAACCTATTGCTTGATAGTTTATTCTTACGCCGTATTTCTGATGATACACACTGAACATTTTGGAGTAGAGCGGGTAAGGGAATGTGGCGCCTGCACCGGTGAGTGTTACAGCCGCGCCTGCAGGTTTGACCGGCGCGAAGGCAAGACCAAATGCCAACACCAATATTTTGATGACCTTCATGTCGAACACCTCCTTTAAAATTTCCAAGAAAGGTCAAATTGAATTAAATTTTGATGATCATTGGATTCCAGTTTTTTCATGGTGTAAAAATCAATTGCAAAGGAGGCGTGCTTTGTCAGGCCAAGTTTCAATTCTATCTCGTGCCCCACAACGCCGGTTCCGCCGCCGTAGGCGTCAGAATCAGGGAAAGGGTCAAGCCATGCATCTTTCTCAAGCCTTCTGAACTGATATTTGACCTTAAAGTGGCCAACTGATGTCTTGTCGCTGAAGCTTCCCCCGATGAGATAGCCCTTGTTGGCGTGAGAGACATATGGGTTGTAAACAAAATCGGAGTAGATTGAAAATTTGCCAAAGGACAGTTTCAGACTGGGAGCTAAAGCTTGGTAGTTGTAGATTAAATTACCGAGAGGATCGGTTGTATTTGTCCCTGAGGAGTGTTTCAGATGATATCCTTTCACATTCTGGGGAATGTAGTAAGCAACACCAGCATAAAATTTAACATCAGAAGAGAGGCATGATTTAATCCCCATCTGAGCATAACCCATAAGGGGGTCGTGAGGGTTCGATTTTATTTCGTCCAGAACAAAAAGACCTGCATTGGCAAAAATATCAGGTGAGCCATATCCCATGTTGAATTTCACTCCCACTCCGTCAGGCCTTATATCGGAGTCCCACAATAGATCGGATGTGAGCCATAGGGCCTTTTTAATCCCCTTGTATTTACCGAACCATATGGAGAGACCATTCCTGGCCATCCATTCCGCATAGGCATAATCAAGCCTTATATCCGGTGTCTCGAATGCCCTCTCTAAAGTTTCGTTGGTTGATCTTGGATTAGCTCCACCTGTTGCGAGGCCAAAACCCAGCTCCCATACGTTATCGACGTGCTTAACAGCGCCTATTCTGAACCTTATCCGTTCTCTCACCCGCTCAGCATCGGAATTCTCTCTCTCCCATTGGATTCTAAACCTGAAATCGCCTTTAAGCGGTAGAGATTGCACATGAATTGGAAAAGAAAGCAACAGTAAGCCCAACCACACGTCAAATCGGCTGGCACCATTTCCTTCCATTTTGTTCTTTATCTTTTTTATGGTTTTTCTGATCCTCATCTAAAGCCTCCTTGTTGGTTCGGCGGAAATTGTGGAGGGGTTTCGTTAAGTGCATATTAGGGTTCTGTTAATTTTCTGTTAAGAATCTCTCCTTGGTTGAATCTGTTTTCTCGAAAGAGAAAAACGAAAAACTGCTCATAAAGGTGTTCTGGTGTCTGTGAGATGCTTTACTTGATTTATAATATGCACGATCATGGAAACAAAAAAATTGATAGATATCATAGATGATGAGGAAGATATTCTTGAACTTGTCGCGCTTCACCTTGAACGTTCAGGTTTTAGAGTTAGAAAATTCCTTTCGGCTGAGCCATTCCTGAGAGAATTGTCCATCAAGCAACCCGATCTGATAATCCTTGACCTCATGCTTCCTGACATTGATGGCATAGAGGTTTGTAAATTTCTTAAATTCCACGAAAAATACAGTGATATTCCGATCATTATGCTTACTGCAAGGGCGACAGAGACCGACAAGGTCTTGGGTCTTGAACTTGGTGCAGATGACTATGTAACCAAACCGTTCTCTCCAAGAGAATTAGTTGCGAGGGTTAAAGCTGTGCTCAGACGGAGAGGACAGCAGAGGGAAAAAGAGAACAAAAAGATACGGATCGGCGAGATTCTATTGATTGACCCCTTCAAATTCGAAGTGTATGTGAAGGGCAAAAGAGTAGAACTGACGCCCACAGAATTTAGAATTCTAAAAATGCTTGCTGAAAAGAAAGGATGGGTCTTCACCCGAAAACAGATTCTTGATGAACTCTGGGGAAATGATAAGATAGTTCTCGATAGAACCGTCGATGTTCACATAAAGCATTTAAGAGAGAAGCTTGGAGAGGCCGGAAAATTCATCAAAAATGTGCGTGGAGTTGGGTATAAAATAGAAGAATGAAAGGTTCGATTTTTGTAAAAATATTCACAAGCTTTCTCTTCGTAATTTTACTCATTTCTATCTCAATAGCTTCATTTGCTGTGAAGCGAATAAAAAGCCATTACATAGATACACTCTCATCGGACCTCAAAAAAATTTCATATCCTCTTAGCTTAAGCATAAAACCACTAATTGAACAAAGGAGATTTTCCGAGCTTGATTCCCTTGTAAAGTCCATAGGCCGAGAGACAAATATCAGAATCACGGTTATAGCTACTGATGGGACAGTCCTGGCTGACTCCAAAAAAAATCCGTCTTTGATGGAAAATCATGGGACGAGACCGGAGGTTATGCAGGCACTTTCAAAAGGATACGGCGAAACCATTAGGTATAGCACAACGATGCAGAAAAAGATGCTTTATGTCGCAATTCCCCTTAAAACCGATGGGAAGATTATTGGTATTCTGAGACTCAGCTTATTTTTAAGTGATATTGAGCATCTTCTGAGCAATTTATCGCGTGATATGATCTGCATGATACTCATCATAACAGCTCTATCACTTTTGGGGGCATATTTCCTTGCAAAGGGTTTCTCCGATCCTATTAGGGAGCTTGTGAGCGTTTCCAACAGGCTTGCACTCGGCGACTTCTCAGCAAAAGCATCGATCCAAAGAAAAGACGAACTCGGAAAACTCGCATCGAGTTTTAATGAGATGGGCGAGAGGATCAAAAAATTGTTCGAAAGAGTTCGGCTCAAACAGGAAGAGCTTATTGCCATTCTCTCATCGCTCTCAGAGGGGCTTATCGTCATAGATGGAAATGGAAGAATAGAGCTTTCCAATCGAAGCTTCGATAAAATTGTGGGTGATAGCTCTCAAGGCAGGTTTTATCGGGAAGTTTTAAGAGACTCAGGACTCATAAAGTGCGTCGAAAAGGCCGTAAATGAGAAAAGAACCGTAACAAAAGAAGTAGAATTAAACGACAAACTCTTTTTAATAAGCATTACGCCTATGGTTTCCGAAAATAAATTTATTGTTGTTTTGCATGACATAACTGAGTTCAAGGCGATCGAAAAGATCAAAAAGGATTTTGTGATAAATGCATCGCATGAACTAAGGACTCCTCTGACAGCCATAAAAGGATATGTGGAAACGCTTGAGGATGAAGTTCAAGGAGAAGCCAAAACTTATTTGAAAATTATTAGGAAACATACAGAGCGAATTATTAACATCGTCAAAGACCTTTTAACACTGGCTGAAATCGAAGAAAAGGGGCTGGATACCTCTCTAAAAGACATTTATCTCAAGGGATTTTTGGAGAATGTTGTCAAGATATTCAGACCAAGGGCAGAGGAAAAGGGATTGGAGCTGAAATTCACAGCCCAATGTAACCCTGTCATCAAAGGCGATCCATTCAAGCTGGAACAGGTTTTTGTAAACTTGATAGATAATGCCATCAAATACACCGAGAAGGGTGAGGTGTCCATACTTCTCAGGGAAGAAAACGGATATGCCGTTGTAGAGGTGATCGATACAGGGATAGGAATCCCTAAAGAACACATACCAAGGATATTTGAAAGATTCTATGTCGTGGATAAATCCCGTTCGAGGAAACTCGGCGGCACAGGTCTCGGACTTTCTATCGTCAAACACGTCGTGCTCCTACACGGAGGTAAAATCGAAGTCGAAAGCGAACCGGGAAAGGGTAGTAAATTTATCGTAAGACTACCTGTCAATAGTTAAGAAAAGTAACTGAACACGAGGCAAGACAGCAATTAGAAAGCTCCTGAAGGCATGCTCTCCTAATTGAACTTATCACATAGACAATCAAAAGAAAGGTTATCATAAGTGTTGCCCCCTATCGATTGGAGAAGCCATCCCTTAAAATACAAATATGCAAATATCCGAAATAGCAAATGTCTTTTCAGCACTTGGAAATCCGCGCCGCCTGTTTGTTTTCCTGACAATCGTCAGGTTGGAACCTATTTGCGTCTGCGACATCATGCGGATCACGGGATACCCTCAAAGCTCGGTCTCAAGGGCACTCTCTCTGCTCAGACTCATGGGACTTGTGAACTTCGAGAGACGCGGCACAAGGGTCTGTTATTACCTTAACGCTGATAACCCGGTTGTTACCTATCTGAAGGATTTTTTGAACAGGATCGACATTCCGGAAGCTTCAAAGC
>JAMOPK010000339.1 GCA_027064565.1 Caldifarciminota bacterium
AGGTCACCCATCCCGGAAAGGCCGGCGAAAGTGACAGGCCGGGCGCCGAGGTGGATGCCGAGCCGCATGATTTCGGCCAGCCCACGGGTCAGGAGGGCGCCTTTGGTGTTGGCGCCGAAACCGAGGCCATCGGATATGCCTGCGGCGATCGCCACGATGTTTTTCAGCGCACCGCCCAATTCCACACCGATCACGTCATCCGAGGTATAGACCCTGAAAGTGGGGGAATGGAACAGCATTTGCACCTCCCGTGCGTAATCCTGATTTTCCGACGCCGCAACGACCGAAGTCGGCAGGCCCCGTGCGACTTCCAGAGCGATGGATGGCCCGGAGATGACCGCAACCTCGACGTCGCCAAGCTCATCACGGATGACCTGACTCATCCGCATGCCGGTTTCAATCTCGATGCCTTTGGTGGCGGAAACGATCTTTTTTGGGAAACGCCCGACATCAGCGACCTTTCGGGCAACTTCACGCATGGCCTGAGAGGGGACAACGAAAAGCAGAAGCTCGGCGCCATCAAGCGCTTCTGACATATCGGATGTGAACCGGATTTCGGGCGAGAGTTCGATACCGGGCAACCGTTGCGGATCGCTTCGGTTGACCGAAAGAGAACGGGCTTTCTCCGGCCGCCTGACCCAGACCGTCACATGGTGGCCTTTGCCAGCGAGATGATTGGCCAGGGTCAGCCCCCAGCTGCCTCCTCCTAAAACGCAGAACCTACTCATTTTCAGAATATTTCAGTTTGAACTTGGGCTCCTCTCCCCTGAGCAATCGGCGGATGTTAGACCTGTGCCTGAACACGACAAGCGCCCCGACGAGCACAGCAGCGACTTTCAAAACAGGGGTCGGCGCTGTAAGTCCACCGTGAATCGCAAACGCTATCGCTGCCAATATCGAGCTGAGCGAGACAATTCTGGTGACGGCAAACACCAGCCCCCAGACCAGAAATGCCACACCGATGCTTGCGGGCAAAAGCACTATGAAACTCCCCAGCGAAGTGGCGACTCCCTTGCCGCCCTTAAACGACAGGAACGGGGTAAACGAATGGCCCACCACCGCCATCACTCCCGCCAGAACACCCAGATCCACGCCACCGTAACGCATGGCGATGTAGGTAGGGACGGCGCCCTTGAGCGCATCGAGCAGGCCGACGAGAAGGCCGATCCCTATGCCAGCCGCACGTGCCGCATTGGTGCCCCCGACGTTGCCGCTTCCGATCGTCCTGATGTCCTTGCCCGTTTTAAGCTTAACGAGGATGTAAGCAAACGGGATGCCACCCACCAGATAGGAACAGACTATCGTGCAGATGTATTTCATGCCTCACCTCCATTCTGGAAACAGGCGAATTTCGCCCGAACTTGAAGGCATAATTTTAACCAATTTCCACAAAACTTTCACAGACATGGACCCGATTTTCAGGTGAAAGAGTGGTGACACTCGCCATCAGCCGGTTCAGGCAATGTCGGGTCTTACTGCGGGGTAATACTTTCGAGCCTCATTCAGCCTTTCCTATGATAACCACACAATGCACAAAATTACATTAAGCCATAAAATTTACAGGGGATTTTGAGAGAGATAGGACAAACGGGCGGTCGTCCCAATGGGGCTTTTGCAAAAACGGAGGTGATAATATGTTTATGCATCTGTTATTGGCCGGGATGATAATCTCACAGGCACACGGAGACTTTCCGCTTGTGAAGTTAAACGGCGACACAGTCTGGTTCTCAAGCTTCAAAGGAAAACCGCTTGTGGTGATCTTCTGGTCGCCATGGTGTCCTCACTGCCAGCATGAGTTGCCCGAAATCAACAAACTTTATGAGAAATACCACAAATCAGGAGTGAATTTCATAGGAATCACCAGAGCTGATAAATCCATCCTCGAAGATAACATCCGTAAACACAACATCAAATACCCGGAATTCATCAATGCAATGGATGTCATCAATCAGCCGATATTCGGTGAGATACCCGGAGTGCCGACGACCTTCATATTCGACAGCCAGGGAAACGTCTATTTCAAACAGATTGGATATGTCCCGTCCAGCGTCTTCGATGATAAACTGAACGAGTTATTGCAAAAGGAGAAGTCCCAGAGGAAAAAGGGGGTTTGGGGATTTTTGAAAGGGCTTTTTGGCGGATCCGATTGAATTCAATGGAGATAAAAGAAAAGCGGCGGGGAGTTTCCCCGCCGCAGTAGGTTTCCATTCATCAGATGCGTTTAGTAGAGTTCACCGGCTCCGCCCGGAACCTGAGGCTCTTTTTCCTTCTCTTTGATCTCAGTCACGAGAGCCTCTGTGGTCAGCAGGAGTCCGGCGATTGAAGCGGCATTCTGAATAGCGATGCGCTCGACCTTTGTCGGGTCAATCACGCCGGCCTCTAACATGTCAACGAACTCACCGGTAAGTGCGTTGTAGCCGATGTTCGGATTTTCGGCCTCTTTCTCCTTGACTTTCTCGACGATGAGATAGCCGTTTTCGCCAGCGTTCTCGGCGATCCAGCGGAGCGGCTCAATCAGGGCCTTGCGGACGATCTGGGCGCCGATCTTCTGGTCACCGGAAAGCTCCTTCTCGAGCTCCTCGAGCTTCGGGATGCAGCGGATGTAAGCTGTGCCGCCACCGGTGACGATGCCTTCCTCGACAGCGGCCTTGGTAGCATGGAGGGCGTCCTCGATCCTCGCCTTTTTCTCCTTCATCTCGGTCTCGGTGGGTGCACCGACATAAATCACAGCCACACCGCCGGCGAGTTTGGCAAGACGCTCCTGAAGTTTCTCACGGTCGTAATCGGATTTGGTCTCCTCGATCTGCTTGCGGATCTGCTCGATCCTCTTCTGGATATCCTCTTTGCTGCCGTAACCCTCAACGATGGTGGTGGTGTCCTTCTTGACGATAACCCTCTTGGCACGGCCGAGGTCGGAGAGCATGGCGTTCTCAAGTTTCATGCCGGCTTCCTCGGAGATCACACGGCCACCGGTGAGGATGGCGATGTCCTCGAGCATGGCCTTACGGCGCTCGCCGTAACCGGGCGCCTTCACAGCACAGGCCTGAAGCACGCCGCGGATCTTATTGACCACGAGGGTTGCAAGGGCTTCACCCTCGACATCCTCGGCGATCACAAGGATCGGCTTGCCCTGCTGAGCGACTTTCTCGAGAACGGGTAGAAGCTCGCGAATGTTGGATATCTTCTTATCGTGGATCAGGATGAACGGTTCCTCAAGCACGCATTCCATCTTATCAGGGTTGGTGATGAAGTAGGGGGAGATGTAGCCGCGGTCGAACTGCATTCCTTCGACGACTTCCACATAAGTCTCAATGCCCTTGGCCTCCTCGACAGTGATGACTCCGTCTTTGCCGACCTTGTCCATTGCTTCAGCGATTTTCTCGCCGATCTCGTGGTCGTTGTTAGCGGAGATAGCGGCGACCTGCTCGATCTCCTTGCGATCTTTGACCTCGCGGGACATCTCTTTGAGTGCCTCAACTACCTTATCGACGGCTTTATCGATGCCGCGTTTCACCTCGGTCGGGTTAGCACCGGCGGTTACCATTTTGAGGCCTTCACGGAAAATGGCCTCTGCAAGCACTGTGGCCGTGGTGGTTCCATCGCCGGCCACATCGGAGGTCTTTGAAGCGACCTCTTTCACAAGCTGAGCACCAAGGTTTTCAAAAGGATCAGGAAGTTCAATTTCTTTCGCAACTGTCACTCCATCTTTTGTGACAGTTGGAGAACCCCATTTCTTTTCGAGAACAACATTACGCCCCGCAGGGCCAAGTGTGACTTTTACGGCCTTTGCAAGAGCCTCTACACCTCTCAAAAGCGCCCTTCTGGCCTCATCATAGTATTTGATTTCTTTGGCAGCCATTCCTTAACCTCCTTTTATTATTCTTCGAGGATTGCGAGGATGTCATCTTCCCTCATGATAAGATACTCCTCGCCATCGATCTTGACTTCACTGCCAGCGTATTTCGAGAAAATGACTTTATCGCCCACTTTCACTTCCATGGGAACCCGTTTCCCGTTTTCATCCAGACGACCCGGCCCGACAGCAATGACCTCACCCTTCTGAGGTTTTTCTTTTGCTGTGTCAGGGATGATGATTCCACCTTTGCGCACCTCTTCCTGCTCTATACGCTTGACGAGAACTCTATCTGCAAGCGGTTTGACTTTCATCCTTGCACCTCCTTTTGTAGGATTCAGTTTCTCAGATATTTTCTAAAAGTTGAAAAGTTGGATTATTTAATTACCAATTAGTGACACCCCTGTCAAGGCTGAGAGGCTGCATGAATTCACTGGAACTCATGTCGACTGCACGGTGAAAAGTGGGATTTAGGGCTGATGACTTAATGGACAGAGGGAACACGTGTCTGTATCCTGAGCGTGGCATCCGTGATGGAAGACGTGCATAATGAAACCCTAACGCTGGATAACGGTCAGGATAAGTTTATCCTAAAATGTGTTATGCCTTTCGCTATCAAAAGGGCCTGTCAAGAGTAGCGAATGAAGATTATTCGGATATGGGACACAATGGATTTTCCGGGGCAATTTGTCCGATGGACTTTACATGGCTATGGCGAAATGTAGGGGCAGCTCGATGTTACCCAAAATCTTTCACAAAAAGGCAAAGGGGAGGTGAAAGCAATGAAAAAATTAACTATCTGGTTAACATTCGGACTGGCCGCTCTGACCCTCATGGCAGAGTCATTGTTGGCGTGTGACATAACCGTTAGCCCTGAGAAAAGCAGTGTGCTTGTGGGAGACACCGTGAAGGTCCTCGTGCATGTCCACCTGACCCACAGGAAATGTGTCCTTCCGATCGAGGAAACGGAAGTCGAAGTTACAAATGGCAAAGTGCTTTCCCACACACCATGGAAAAAGACCGCAAGGATGGATCGCGAGAGCATCTACACGGTGGTATTCTACAAATCCGGCAAAAACAGAATCCTCGTCACAAGGGAATGCTCAAGGGAAGGCCTATCCGAAGGCATGAACTACGTCAATGTCACTTACACACGCAAAAGGGCCATTGAATGGAGCAGAAAGCTCCTCAAAGAAATCTCGGAAGGCAAGCGGGTAAAAACCAATTCCGAGCTTCTTAAGGACGTGATTTCATGGATCGAAAGCCAGAAAAATGCCGATGAGGAGCTGAAAAAGGCTGCTCTCCTGATGAACAAAGTTGTTGAGGCGGCGGGCAAAAGCGTTTCTCTTGCGAAAAACAGAGCCAGAGAGGCCTTGAACCAGAGTCCGTTCAAGGAGTGAGGCCATGACCGGATCGGCAACCCTGTTATGGGTCATCACCGTTGTGCTTTTGCTCTCATCTGGAGTCATATCGTTAGCTTACGGCAAAAACAGACTCAGATATGTAACGCTGTTGCTGTCGCTGGCCTTTTTCGGGTTCTACAACACGGCCGGGCTCGCCGGCCCCGGATGGCTACAGGACACAATCCTGAAGCTAAAGGAATTCGGGGACTTTCTGCCATTTTACCTGATAATCATCGCCATCCTGCTTTTCACTCTCGTCTTCGGCCAGTTCTTCTGCGGCTGGGTATGCCCGATGGGGGCGGTTCAGGAATTCCTTCACGATTTCCACAAAAAGGAAGTCAAAATACCGGACAGGGTGGATAAGTGGCTTGGGCTGGCAAAATACATCTTCGCATTTTACCTGATTCTCCACGCCATCGTTAAACACACAAAACTGCACTATCTGAACCCATTTTTTGTGGTGTTTAATCTCGATGGTTCCACTCCCCTTGTGATAGTGGCAGCGATAATCCTGCTCCTTTCGGTGTTTATCTATCGCCCATGGTGCAGGTGGTTCTGCCCATTCTCCGCTATCCTCAATCTGCTCGGAAAAATCAGCCTTTTCCAGCTTTCGACAAACGAAAAATGCACAAACTGCTCCCTGGGGGAACGGGTCTGCAGGATTGGAGCCATCAAAGTTGAGAAAGATGAATCGGGAAAAAGGCAAACCCGTGTGATAAATTCGCGCTGCATAAGATGTGGCGATTGTGTCACTTCCTGTCCATGGAAAGGCATCGAGCTAAAATTCAGGGCCAAGTGAGATTCCCACGCGCCACAGGCTTGAGAACGGCAACCGAATAGCGATGTGATTTACGCGAATTGAGTTTCAGGATTTCCCGAGTGAATTTTCGCTCCTTTCAATCCGGGCTAAGGATGAATTTTGCTCAAGGAACAACCTAATTCGCTTTATTGACTTTGATTTTGATAGTTTGATGATAGTTTGAAACGCAAGTTGACTCACGAACATCCCATCTGCCTTGATAAACCCATTGGTATTCGTTAAGCTTTGAGCAAATAGGGGAGGATGGACATGAGGCTCTCGAGCATGTGGCAGAAAATTGCCAATGCTGCAACCGGCGATGACATAATGGTTGAACTCAAGAGAATGTTGCATGATATGTTTGATGCGGAATACGTTATCGTTTTTGTAGCCCCTGAAGCCCCGCTTAAGAAAATCAGCGCCTCTGAATATATGAGAATAGATTTTTTAACCTATAATGAGAATGTCCCGGAACCAGAACCAATTGTTGATTCCATTGAGTATCAGGGACATAGATATGTTTCGGCCGATGCTATTACCCGTGAATTGTTTGACGAGATTCGGAAGATAGGCGAGGAAACCGGGGAGATGGATGTCAGAGGTTATGATGAGATTCTTCTGAGTTTTACAAGCGGAAACAGGTATATCGGGTTTATAAGCCTGCACAGAAAAGAGCCTTTCACCCGGAGTGAGAAGAGGCGATTGCATAGCATTATGCCGTTTTTGAAGATGGCCATGCGGCTGTCAGCGTGCCTTGGTATGTTTGAAGAACTACACGTTTATGCTTTTGAATACCTCATCAACGAGCTGATCGAGAGATTCAAACTCACGCCGTCTGAGGCGTATGTAATTCGGAGGCTCCTTTCGGGAATGGAGATAGAGGAGATTGCTGAGGATCGAGGGACGTCAGTCCACGCCATTAAAAAGATCATCTCATCCATCTATCACAAAACAGGGGTAAACAAGAGATTTGAGCTTTTGAGGCTTGTCTTCAAGCATGACTAATCCGTTTTTATCCGGATGGTCTTTTCCTTCTCGATGATGACGAGTCCGGGAGGCGCATTTCGGGGTTTTTTGACGTATCGCCGCTCGGTGAAGCTGACATCGCCACGTCCATCCATCGCCGCCTTGCTGAATTTGAGGGCAAGGGCCGCTGCAAATTCGATATCCTCTTCAGGGACTTCGACGTTTTCAGAATCCCGTTTCAGGATCACATGCGCGCCCGGCACATTGCGCACATGGAAGAACAGGTCGTGGTCCGACGCTATTCCGAAAGTGACCAGCTCGTTCCCTCTGGCGGATTTCCCGACATAGACCTTGAACCCGCCCGGGGACAGAAATTCCCGATAGGGTTTTGATGTAGAAGGAGTTTTTGAGTTTTTCCTTTTTTTCTCCGAACGGACATGGAGGTTTTGCAGTTTTTCCATCAATTTCTGCACGCCCCGTTTCCGTTTTTTGTAAATCTCAAAGTATTTTTGAGCGGCCTCTACCGGCGTTTCCGCAATGTCCAGCGGGATATCCTCTCCCTGAATCACCGCTCTGGATGCCCCTGATGGGATTTCGTTGAGGTGAGCCATGATCAGTTCACCCCATCTGCGGTATTTCTCGAAATCCGAGAGCTTGCGGAGCTCATCCT
>JAMOPK010000340.1 GCA_027064565.1 Caldifarciminota bacterium
GTCTTTATAGGCTCGAGCTTCTCATTTGACAGAAAATCTACGATTTTATCGTTTACCTTCTCATCCACCGCAACTTTGTATGTCGCCTCTTTGACCTTTTGCTCGGATTTATACATGAGAAAAGCAAATCCGCCGGTCAGAAGCGGAATCGCAACGAGCGGAACAACTATCATGCTTATTGTTGTTCGTTTATCCCGAATGACATCCAGCAATTCCTTTCTGAGCAAAGTCTTCAACTGCATTTCATGCCTCCAGGAGCGAGAGGAAAACCTCTTTGAGCCTGTTTTTCCCGGTGGTTTTCTTCAACTGGTCAATTGTGCCAGTAGCTTTTTCTCTGCCCTTATGAATAACAAAGATTCTGTCCGCAAGGTATTCAGCCTCTTCCATAATGTGAGTGGAAAGCACTATGGCTTTTCCTTTTTCCCTTTCATCGAGGATAAACTGCTCGACAATCCTTGAGGATGGGACATCAAGTCCCTGAGTGGGTTCATCCAGAATGAGCACATCAGGGTCATGGATAATCGTTCTTGCGATCGCCACTTTTTGTTTCATTCCAGTGGAAAGTTTTTCTATTTTGGTGTCTGCGAAATCCGTTATTCCGATGGACTCAAAAAGTTGTTCCGTTCGATCCTTCAGGGTCTTTCTATCCATCCCTGCAAGCTCACCGAAAAATGTCACAACCTCCCTCGGCGTTAATCTGTGGTAAAGCCCACCTTCGGCAGGCAGATAGCCGATCTTCTTTCTGACTTCCTGCGGGTTCTTGACCACATCGTAACCCATCACCTCAGCACGTCCACCTGTCGGCCTCAGGATGGTGCTGAGTATCCTTAAGGTTGTAGTTTTACCAGCCCCATTCGGGCCGAGCAGGGCAAATATCTCACCGCCATGAACTTCAAAGGATATCCCGTCAACAGCTCTTACCATTCCCCTCTTCCTGTCCTTGAAAACTTTTCTCAGGGAATCGACTCTCACCCAGGGTGAACTCACTTCCCTCCTCCTTGAGACGCTACCCTCTGGATCAACTTGCGTTTCTGGATAGCAACTCCCACTACGAGGGAATCAATGACCACATGGATCGGCACGAGCGACACTGGAAGGCCCAATTTTTTCGTTTGAACCTTAAGCACAATGTCTGCTCTGTCCTTGACAGCTTTTGCTGTGAAATTATCGGCCACAATCACTATTTTAGCGCCGATCTTGCGGGCATGGTCTATCATCAAATCCAGTGTTTTTTCGTGGAACACATAATCGGTTATGAACAGGACATCTTTTTTTCTCATGTTCCTGATAACAGAAAGAAGAGCCTCGGTGTTATGTGCCGGCACAGCAATCGATGGGACACCTGCGGATTTGAAATAAGAGGTGAGAATCTTTGAGAAATTCAAACCGACCGATTTTTCACCCACAAAAATAACCCTGGCATTGGCCAGCAATTCAACAGCCTTCTGGAACTCCTCGTTGTCAAGAGATTCTTTAACCTTATCGATCAGGGCCTTCTCTTCTTCAAGGATCTTTTCCCAGTATCTTAAAATGCCCTCTTCCCGTTTTACCAGATACCCCTGTTCAAGCAGGAACTTAATCTTTTCGCTTACTACATCTTCAGGCAGGCCAGTTTCTTCAGCTAATCTATAAATGGAAGCTGAACCGAGCTGTTTGATAGCAAGAAGGATTTTCTTTGCGTCCGGATCTATGTCCAGCTTTTCAACCGCCAGGTGGACGGCTGCCTCTTCTTTCGTGGCTATGTAGAGCCCGATAACCATGAAAATCCCGCCTATAAAGACGCTTATGCTATGTTTCTCGTGGAAAAGTATCCACGCGAGGATTATGGATACAAGCGGGTCAAGGATCATCTGGATTATCACGGCGCGCTGGGCAATAACTTTACGGACTCCGTCCATATTGAGATAAGTGCCCAATCCATTTATCCCAAATCCCATAAAAAGCGCCCAGAAAACGAGTTTGGCATTAAACATCTTTGGTGTCGGTGGCGAAGTAAACAGAAAAGGAATCGCAAACAGGACGCTGGCCACGGCCATGCTCCAGAATGAAACGGAAAGCGGCTCATAGGAACGTTTTAGCTTTCTGCCGCTCATGATGTAAAATGCGGCGAAAAAGCCCGCAGTTATGCCCATTAAATCTGAGAACAACATCTTTGTCGTAGAAACGTCCCTCTCAAACTTCACACTGGACAGAATCAAGAAGGCGATCCCAATAATAGTGAATATAACTGCATAAATTGTGTTTCTGTGCAATTCCTCCTCAAGGAATATCGGGCTGAGAACTGCAACGAATATGGGGGCAGCTATCAGCAGGATTGTGCCATGGGCAACACTAATCTTGATAGCCACCAAGAATGCGTAATACATTAGGGCATAACTGGCACCGTTCATGAGAAGCAGCCACTTGTCGCGATGGAGCTTCAGCAGATCTAACCGTTTCATAACAAGGATTAGAGCCAATAGTCCCAGCGCCCCAACAAACGTTCTTATAAAAGCTACCTGTAGCTCATTAAATCCTGCAAAAAAGAATATCTTGGCAATTATAGTCCCAAGGCCCCAAAATATTCCTACAAGATACAACTCAATTAACCCTACTATGCCGGATTTCTTTTCCCAAAAATATTTCAGCTTACCCCATAAAGTTTCCGGCATAGCAACCGTATTACTTGTATTTTGCGATTCTGTATTCATGACAATTGCTCCAGCCTTCTAAGCGATGTTCAGGCTAATTTCCTAAAATTTGCTCAAAGTTCTTCGCCGTTTTAAGGAGGAACGGATCGTCAAAGGGTCTGCCCATAACCTGCAACCCGATCGGTAAGCCGAGAGTCGAATCCACGCCGTTGGGCAGCGATATGGCTGGAATGCCGGTAAGGTTGGCCAGCACGGTGAATATGTCGGTGAGATAAATCGATATAGGATCCGAGAGCTTCTCGCCAAGCTTGAAAGGCAACATAGGGGACGTTGGCCCAACAATGACATCGACCTCTTTGAAGACCTCCTCAAAGTCCATCTTTATCAGCCTTCTAACCTTGGTTGCAGTCTCATAATAGGCCTCATAATAGCCGGAAGACAGGGCAAAAGTGCCAACAAGAATCCTTCTTTTGACCTCAATGCCAAACCCCTCGGTTCTTGTTTTCCGATACATGGTGTCGAGATCAGTTATCTCCTCGCCCTCGGCTCGGTAACCATATCTCACCCCATCGTAGCGAGAAAGGTTGGAAGACGCCTCCGACATAGCTATCAGATAATAAGTCTCTATGGCGTAACGGGAATGGGGGAGCTTAACAGGGACAACCTTATGACCATTTTTTTCCGCTTCTTTCAAAAATGCTTCGGTTCTCGTGAGAATACTTTTTGCAACGCCTTCTTCAACCATGAATTCCTCGGGGACCCCAATCCTTACACGGAAATCCAATTTATCGAAGCCTGAAAGCATCTCCCGCCAGTCGGGCACCTGATACTCCCACGATGTAGAATCCATAGGATCAAAACCGCCCACCACGGAGTAAAGGATAGCAGCGTCAGTGACGTCCTTTGTCAGAAATCCTATTTGATCGAGGGACGAGGCAAAGGCGATAAGCCCGTAGCGGGACACTGTCCCATAGGTCGGCTTGAACCCCACAACTCCGCAGAATGCAGCCGGAAGTCTGACCGAGCCTCCGGTATCAGAGCCGAGGGCCGCAATGGCTTCGCCCGACGCAACAGCAGCGGCCGATCCGCTGGAAGACCCACCGGGAACGTAGTCCGTGTTGACGGGGTTCCGTGTGGGGCCAAAATAGGAATATTCGCCGGTCGATCCCATGGCAAACTCGTCCATGTTTGTCTTTCCGATTACTATTCCGCCGTTATCCAGTATCCTCCTGACGGCCGTGGCATCATAAGGAGGCTTGTAACCCAGCAAAATCCTTGAGCCACAGGTGGTTTCCATGTCTTTCGTCACGATGTTGTCCTTTATCCCCAGCGGGATGCCGTAGAGTGGAGGCAGGGTTTGGGGCATATGTTTTTCGAGTTCCAGCGCTCTCTCCAGAGCTTTTTCCTCAAAAAGGGAAATGTAGGCATTGAGTTCAGATTCTTTTCTCTCAATGACTTTCAAAACGTCTCTCACTACATCGGAGACCGATATCTCCTTTCTGTTCAATTTATGGTTAAGTTCGTGGATGGTCAATTGAGATAGTTCCATGCTTTTCATTATAGAACAAGCATTAAGTTCAGGTCAATTTTTCAAGGGTTTACTGGACAATTTTTATGTGCTATCATTGCCATATCCTTACGGAGGCGCTCTATGAGGAAGTTCTGGATATACTTCGGAGTCACAGTTGTCCTTCTGATAGCCCTTTCGCCGTTCTTCTGGATGGTAGTAACGGCCTTCAAGCCTGAGCCTGAAGCACTGACCCTCAGGCTATTGCCTCGACATCCCACCCTATCCAATTTCAAAGATGTGCTCCTGAGGTATAACTTTGTCCGATATTTCAAAAACAGCCTGATCATAGCCACCGTGTCGGCTCTCGTATCAACCCTTTTTGCCGCAATGGCCGCCTATGCGTTCGCCAAAAAGGAGTTCTTCGGGAAAAAGGTCCTTTTCGGTCTGTTCCTCTCTTCGATGATGGTTCCGGGGTTGCTTTACGTTGTCCCACAGTTCGTCATTGTGTTTTCTCTGGGATGGATCAACTCCTACAAAGGGATGATAATTCCGCATCTGGCAAACGTTTTCGGGCTGTTCATGCTGGTGCAGTTCATGAAAAGCCTGCCGGACGAACTCATCGAGGCAGCCAAAATGGACGGCGCTTCGGAATGGTCGATATTCTTAAAAATTGTTGTCCCGCTGACCGCACCGGCAATAGCGACTGTTATGCTGTTGAACTTCCAGTTCCACTGGAACAACTTTCTGTGGCAGCTCCTTGTGGCGCAGGATGAATCTCTCTACACGCTGCCTGTCGGACTCGCGATGTTCAAATCAGCGCATGAAGAGGCGTTTGCCCTCAAAATGGCGGCGTCAACGATCGCCGTTCTGCCGATCGTGGTCCTGTTTCTGTTAGCTCAGCGCTACTTCATCGAAGGCATCACGCATGGTGCCGTGAAGGGGTGAACGGCTTATTTCACGGCAAGGAACGCCCTCCTGACCTCATCGCCGTGCGCTATCACCACGATGTAAAGTCCGGGCGAAAGGTTACGGGCATCGATGAACGCCTCGCTCCCACGCCTGAGAATCTCAACGGGCAATTTCTCGCCCGATACGGTGAAAACAGCGACTTCAGCATCGACAGGCACGCCGACAACTGTGACGTATCGACCGCTCATCCCGCGCTCGTAAGGGTTGGGATAGACGTAAGGCTTTGGCACAGTCGTGAATGTCCGCATTGCTTCGGGTTCAAAGACTCCCACGCCGTTTGTGGTCCCGATCCAGACATCGCCCTGAACATCCCTGACAGCAATGACTTCGGTCTTGAAATTCGGGTTGGGATATCCGGGCAGGCTGTAAACACCGGGGACAAATTGGTCCTCAATGATCCCGGACTCAGGCCTGAGCACGACAACACGGTCAGCCGTCACCACCCAGAGCCTGCCATCAGCAGCGGGGGCAACAGCGCTTACGTCCTCGCCCTGCAGGTAAATCCGTGGCTCAGCGCCGTCCTGAAAATACGCAAGTCCTTCCTTGGTGCACACCCACATGCCATCGCCATCAGCCTTGAACATGTTGATGTAGTTGCTCGGTAACCCTTCGCTTTCTGTTATCCAGTAGGAATCGCTGGTATTCATGTCTATTATCTTCACTCCCCTACCCTGAGTCCCGATCCACAGCCTGTTTTTCAGGTCAACCTCAATGTCAACCGGATCCTGAACATCCACATCAACAGGTTCCATTGTGAAATTCAGGATGGAATCGCCGTCGAACTCCGCCCACAGCTTGTAAGTTCCATACTGGAGGATGCACAGGTAAAGCGTATCTCCCCGCGAAAAAGTCATGTCCATTATCGGCAAAGAGGTCGCCGGTATCCTCCCCACGAATTTCGCAACGGAGTCGAAAACGAGGATGCCCTGCATCGTATCAGGCACGTAACTTGTCGAGTAGATTCCTGCCCATATAAATCCTCTACTATCAATCGCATAAGAGAAAGCTGACTTGATCCTGTAAAGGGGGTCCTGAACGTAGATGGTGTCCGGAGCGATCCCCAAAATGTAAGCCGGATATGTGCCTCCCCCTCTCATAAGTATCCAGACAACATCTTTATAGCTGAACAGGAAGGCGGGAGAATTGAACCAGAGCAAACCGAGGTGATATTTCTCCCATGAATCCCGTTCCTCATCGTAAAAACATAAACCTGCACCATATTTATCATTATTGACCATGGGATTCCAGCCAAAACCGGCAATAAGCTCGCCATTCACATAGGCGATGGCAGTCGAAAAAAGCCCCCAAATAAAATTTGATATGGAGTCACGGGCAAGAATTCCAAGAGGCTCCGCATCTCCATCGAACCCTATCCTCCAGACACCACCGCCATGATAAGTCCAATCTCGCCTTTGAGTGGCGACATAGAGGTTACTATCAGGTCCTTCAATTCCATCGTTCAACCTTGCCCAGCAAGAGGCATCGGCAAAATAAGGTCGCGCTGTGTCCGGAGTCTGCACCCAGAACCCGCGATCACTGCCGATGAGCAGATAATGCCGGGAGCGGTAGACAAAAGTCAGCTCCTGATCGTCAATCCCGGTGCCGCTCATCGGGATTTCATGCCATGCATCGAAATAGGACACGCTGTCATAATCGGCAAAATAGACGGATTGAGGCGTGGCGACGTAAACGGTGTCGCTGTAGAAGCTTACAGAAACGATGGAATCGCTGTTAAAGGGATAGCCTCTCTGGCGGGAAATCTCTATCTGAATGTCATCCTCGAAGTTATCGTAAGTGCCACGGGTGTCGAACAGGTATAGACCTGAAGCTGTAGCGACAAGGATGATGTTGTCGGCTGCAACTTCCAGATCAAGGGCGCCAACCGATGCCGGGAACATCGAGGGCGGATAGGATGTGAATTCCTGATCCCCGGGCAGCCTGAAAGACAGTCCCCTGCCCCTCGAAAGCGCCCAGACAGCGCCGGAGCTGTCCATCTCGACATCAGTAACCACAACTCCAAGCAACCCCTCGGTGTTGGTATAGCGCTCCACGACCTGACGGGCAGAGATGTCAAAGTAAACTACCCCGCCCGATGTGGCAAGGATAATGGTGTCGGCCGTCTGTGGGTTCCCCGATGGCAATATCCTGTAAATCATGTCCGCATCGGCAAGCGTGTGCCATCTGCCGTTCAAAGAAGCTATCAAAATAAGGGCTATGAGTTTCATGATACCTCCTGTTTAAGCACGTGTGGAATTATAAGACAATCCGAATACAGAATAACCCGGCTCACCTCCTGTGCATCCTTCAATTTTCAGGGAATTTTAACCACAGCCTTTTGGGGGGCACTTATATCCACCCCATCAGGCATAAATCAAAGATTGATGGGCCGGGCATTTCATCCCAAAAGAGCACCTTAACCGAAAATGGGTTGATTGCCGGCTCCTTCTCAGGGGCTCCCCGTATCACGCTCACAAAGGTCTGATTCCACCACGCCATCGCGTTTGATGATAAGCGTCTTAATCTCGTAAGGGTTCACCTTGAAATCGAGCACGGATTTGCCGGTTTCCAGCTTTATCTCACC